>JBEBIR010000561.1:0-2946 GCA_040080315.1 Gemmatimonas sp. | reverse complement strand
GGCGGCACTGCGCTGGGCGTGGCGCGCGCGGGGTCGACGCGCCGTACCCACGACCGTGCCCGAGAGCGCTCCCGACAGCAATGCGCGAACCGCACGTCCCGCGCCCACAGGACGGCGTCGCGATGAGCCAGAGGTCACGGCCGATCGACTGCGCGAACGTTCGCGTGAACGCGATCGACTGCGAGGCGAGAGCGAACCCCCCGCATCGCGTCGCGAGGATCGCTCAACGCGCGCTCGCGACAACGCGCGCCCGGCGCGCACGGAAGAGCAAAAGGCGCAGCGTCGTCAGGAATTGCGTGGAGATCCACCTCCGGCCAAACGTGAGCAGCGGAAAGAACAGCCAGCACCATCAGGTGCCTCGGCCGGCGCCGAGTCACGCCCGCCGCGCCCACCGCGCCAGGATCGGCCACCGCGCGGCGGCCGAGCAGCGCCGTCGACCGCAGATGCGGAGCTGGTACTCGACGATCCGTTTGCAGGACCACCCGGCCGGTCCAACAGCGTGTCTCGCTCCGCGCCCGTGTCGCCAATCGACGGGAATCCCGCGCCTCCGGTTGAACGCACCGATGCGTCAGTTACCGACGTGCCGGTCCCGCAAACGGCGGATTCCGAGCGTGAGGTAAATGCACCGCTCGCGCACGACGCCGACAACGAGACCACTGAGGAGACAGAAGCCGCCGAAGACGTACAACACGATGAGACGTCGGACGGCACGGCGGAGAGCGCCGGAGGTCGTGAGCGAAAGCGTCGCCGCAATCGTCGTTCGCGGCGACGGAAGTCCCGCACACGCGGTGAAGACGGCGCGACGCCACCAGATGCCGCGCTCGACGCGGAATCGGGCGCTGTCGACGCACCGGTGAAAGACGACAGCCCCTACGCCAGCGAGCAGGACTCGACGGACGAGGACCGTGGTGACGCCGATGACGGCGATGCCCTCGACGCGACCGATGGCGCACCGTCAGACGCCAGCGACAGCGACAGTGTCGCGCGCGCCAGACGTCGCGGTCGCCGTGGTCGTCGCGGTGGCTCACGTCGCTCGCGCGGACGTGGACGTGATCGCACGAATGACCCAAACACGGGAAGCGACGCCGCCGATCCATCGCCGCCGCCACCCTCGACGGGTGAATCGGAGTGACGACAGACGACGACGGTTCGACAGCCGCCTCGCCTATGCGCTATAGCGAAATCGACCTCGCGCGCGTTCGCACAATCGCGGTGCAAACACGACCGAACAAAGTCAGTGCCGATGAATTCGCCGCGCCGCCCGGCGATGACGCCTCAGCGCGCACCCTGCACGCGTTTCTGGAATCGCTTCCCGACATTCTCGTGGCGCGCGATTTTCTCGCGGTCGTCGACGCCATTGTCGCGGCGCGGCGGCGTAATCGCGGCGTCCTGCTCATGCTCGGCGGCCATGTCGTCAAAACCGGATTGGCGCGCGTGCTGGTCGATCTGGTCGCGCGCGGGGTGGTCACACACGTCGCGATGAACGGTTCGGCGGCCATTCACGACTATGAGATTGCGCGATTTGGCGGAACGTCCGAAGACGTCGCCGCAGGTTTGCGTGACGGCACTTTCGGAATGGCGGAAGAGACCGGCCGAGGACTGAACGCCGCGTTCGTCGAGGGCATGACGAACGGTTGGGGGATGGGCGAAGCCGTTGCGCGCAATCTCGCGCAGCACGAGCCGCTGCTCCATCCGCAGCTGTCCCTGACATACCAGTGCTGGCGTCACGGCGTCGCCGCCACAATTCACGCGGCGCTGGGCGCGGAGATCATTCACCAGCACCCGATGGCTAACGGCGCGGCCATTGGCGACACCAGTCACCGCGACTTTCGTCGGCTGGCCGCCTCGCTCGACTCACTCCATGACGGCGGCGTGGTGTTGAACGTGGGAAGCGCCGTGATCATGCCCGAGGTTTTTCTCAAGGCGCTCACCATCGCCCGAAACGTCGGCGAGGGACGTCCCACGGGATTCGTCACCTGCGATCTGGACATGCAGCGACACTACCGTCCGCGCATGAATGTCGTGCGACGCCCCACCCAGGACAGCGGCAAGGGCTACGAGATTACCGGGCACCACGAAATCATGGTGCCGCTGTTGGCCTGGGCGATCGTCGACCGTCTTAGCGGCGAAACCCTGCGGTAATTCGCTTGGCCGTATCCGGACTCACAACGCGAACCACCCCGTAGACTACGACGCCAACCAGCGCCAGCTTGATGGCCAGGCCGGCCACCCACAAAAGCAGGCCAACCAGTGGGCCCAGCAGTCCGAAGACGACCTTGAGGGCCACCAGCCCGACCAGTGCGATCAGTCCGATTGTAAGAAGATTCTTGAGCATGGAGTGGGTCCTCGGGCAGATAGTGGAGCTTTCTGACCCGTACGATAGCTCAGTATGAGAGTTTCGACAGGCGGGACGCGGTCCAGGTCCAGTGTCCATCCTGAAACGCCCCGCTCGCGATGTGGAACAACAGACGGTGAGACGGAAGACGGCCGACTCGAGACCAAGACCAGCAGTGTCTTAGTCTGACGTCTCCGGTCCTAAGTCTCTCGTCTGTTGTTCCCAGAGAATAAGAGGGAGTTTCAGACCCGACACGATCTCCGTTCTCCCGTCTACCGGCTAAACCGTCTTTACCGGTTAGCCCTTGTGGACCCAACCCCGCCACCCGGCTAGCTTCCCCCTACCCCGGAAACCGGGGTCCTTTTGTCCCCTTTGGTTCGGATCATGGCCGAGCAGCTTCATCAGATCATGGGCCGTCATCGCCGCGACCCGCTGCCCGAGCGCAAGCCGCAGTGGCTCAAAGTGAAAGCACCCGGTGGCGAGCAGTACATGCGCCTCAAGCACATGATGCGGGATCTCAACCTGCACACGGTGTGCGAGGAAGCGCATTGCCCGAACATGGGCGAGTGCTGGGAGCACGGGACCGCCACGTTCATGATTCTGGGCGACGT
>JBEBIR010000560.1:0-2966 GCA_040080315.1 Gemmatimonas sp. | reverse complement strand
AACCTCGTCGCGTGGGCGCGGAGTTTTGTATCAGAGACAGGTTCGAGGAGATGCTGCCGATCGCGTCGCGACGCGCGACGATGACTGAAGATCTCGCCGTCGCGGTGCGACTCACTGCCGATTGTCCGCTCAAGGGCGTGCGTGCCCTGCTGGTGCTGAGCCGTCTCGAAGCACTGGGCACAGTGCTTCGCATGGACCCCGTGCAATCCACGTGGCAGGATGATCTGTTCGACGGCGTGTTCACGGTGACGTTGCAGACGGCCACGAATGCCGACGCGCTGGAATCTGCGGCGCGCTCGGCCGGCGACGTGGCGCGTGTGACCGTGAGCGCGATGGTCGCGCAGCCTCGCCGCGAGTCGGGCGGGGAGGCGCTGCGCACCGTGCGCGTCGACCGACGCCGTCTCGACACCTTGCTCGATCTGGTGGGCGAGTTGGTCATCACGCGCGATCGTCTGCTGCGCATTGCCGAGGAGAGCGATCACTCGTCGACGCGTGCGCTGACGCGCGCGGCGCATGAGACGGCGCGACTGATCAGTGCGTTGCAGGATGAAGTCGTGCAGGCGCGCATGGTGCCGGTCGGACAGGTCTTCGATCGATTCCCCCGACTGGTGCGGGACATCGCGCGGGATCTCGGCAAGGACGTGGAGTTTGTCACGGAGGGACGCGAGATCGAGCTGGATCGTTCGCTCCTGGACGCCATCGGCGATCCCATTGTCCATCTGCTTCGCAATGCGCTCGATCACGGCATCGAGGATGCGGAGACGCGTCGGGCCGCGGGCAAGTCGCCGACGGGTCGGCTGGTCCTGCGGGCGGCGCGCGATCGCGCCGCGGTGATCCTGCAGGTGGAGGATGACGGCCGCGGCATCGATCGGCAGGTGATTCTGCGACGGGCGCAGCAGCAGGGCATGTTGCCGGAGGCCGTGGAGTCGCTCGACGACGACGCGCTCCTGCAAGTGCTGGCGCACGCGGGCTTCTCCACGGCGCGTGCCGTGACCGCCGTGTCGGGGCGCGGCGTCGGCGTCGATGTCGTCGCCACGCGTGTCCGTGCGTTGGGTGGCGCCCTGGAGATCGAAACGATTCAGGGGCAGGGCACCGTGTTCACGCTGCGGTTGCCGGTCACGCTGGCCATTGCGCGCGCGCTGCTGGTCGATGTCGCGGGCTCGATCTACGCGCTGCCGGCCGCGCATGTGGTCGAAGCGCTGTCGTACGATCCCGGCATGATCGTCACCGGGGCGGAACGCGAGTCGCTGACGCTTCGCGACGAGGTCATCCCGATCGTGCATCTCCGGGAGCGCTTTGGCCTTCCTCGGCACCTGCACGATGCCTATGTGGCGGTCGTGGAAGTGGCGGGTCGGCGGACCGCGCTGCTCGTTGACGCGCTCGTGGCGCAGCAGGACATCGTGGTGAAGTCCTTTGATGCCGTACGCGGCAGCGAACCATGGTTCAGCGGCGCCACCGTGCTCGGTGACGGGACGCCCGCGCTCATCGTCGATCTGGGGAGCCTCACGTGATCGCCTCGACTGGGGCGACGGGTTGTGCTGGTCTCGTCGTATCCAAGCTGGAGTGAAGATGGAAGCGATCCGGTCGCTCAAGACAATCCAGCTGGACGCGCTGCGCGAAACCGCGAACATCGGCGCGGGTCACGCCGCGACCGCGCTGTCGCAGATGACGGGCAGTACGATCATGATCAAGGTGCCCGCCATTTCCGTGGCCAGCATGGAAGACATGCCGGCGCAATTCTCGGCTGACGAGGAACCCGTCGCGGCCGTGCTCATGCACATGCTGGGCGACCTGAGTGGACGCACCCTGCTCGTGTTTCCGCGGCCCACGGTGATGCGACTGGCCGAGTTGATGCTCCGTCGGCCGATCGGCTCGTCGCTGGCACTGGGTGAACTCGAGTCGTCGGCGATCAAGGAGGCCGGCAACATTCTGAGCGGCGCCTACATGAACGCGCTGAGCGATTTCCTCGGCATGTTGCTGTTGCCGTCGCCACCAACGTTGGTCATCGACATGTCCACGGCCGTGCTGACGAGTGCCTTCGGCGAATTTGCGCCCGACCCCGACGCGATCCTGTGCGTCGAAAGCGAATTCATCCTCACGGAGCTCCAACATACGTTGCGCGGGTTCTTCCTGCTCCTGCCCGACCCGGCGTCGCTGCAGGTGATGTTGCGCGCCCTGCGACTGGCCTGAGACCCGCCATGAACGGAGGCGAGCCGACTCGGGGCACGCCAGGCGGGCGTGATGTTGAGCTGTTGCGCGCGATGGCAAACCGCATCGATCAGCAGGACCCGGGCGCGTTCAATAACCTCGGCGTTCTGTACTTCAGCAAGGGCCTGAACGCTGAAGCCGTTGATGCGTTCCTGCGCGCGCTGGCCCTCGATCCACGCATGCGCACGGCGGCGCGCAATCTCGAAGTCGCCGCGTCCAAGCCTGGCGCCTGTGATGCGCGGCTGATGGCCCTCAATATCCAGTTGGCCGACCATCCGCGAGACGCGACAGCGCGACGCGATCGGGCGCGTCTGTTGCGCTTGATTGGACGTCACACGGAGGCCACGCAGCAACTGGACACGCTGATCGCGGAAGACCCCGACGATGGTGCCTCGCTGTTTGAACGCGGCCTGGTCGAGCAACGGGCAGGCGATCTGCGGCGCGCGCAGCGCTGGTTCGAGCGCGCGGTCAACGCGCTGTCGGACGATCCCCTCGCGCGCCTGCATCTGGCGGAAGTGCTGTATCAGCGCGGGCAGAATGAACAAGCGCTCGAGACACTCGATGCGGTGCTGGCGCAGGACAATCAGATCGCCGATGCGCACTTGCTGCGCGGGTTCGTGCTCGGCGACATGGGTCATCACGACGCCGCGGTGTCCGCCGCCCAGGAGGCGGCGGCGCTGAATCCGTCGCTGCAGTCGTTGCAGCCGCATTTATCGCTGGAGACCGGCCCCGAGACGACCCCTGATACGCCCGCGACC
>JBEBIR010000559.1:0-2966 GCA_040080315.1 Gemmatimonas sp. | reverse complement strand
GTGATGCGCAGGGCCTGCGCATCGACACCCTCGAAGTACGCTCGTCGGCCAAGGGACTGGTCGCGTTGCGCGCCGACGTGCCGATGGAGGGCGCCGTCCAGGGCACCATGCATCTGGAGCGCTTCCCGATTGGCGAGGCACTGGCGTTCGCGTTGGGTACACGGCCGTTTACCGGTCAGCTCAGTGGCGATGCGCATCTCCGTGGCACGCGCACGATGCCGCTGTATGATTGGCGCATCGACGGTGATTCCCTGGGGGTGGATGGCATCTACCTGCCGCGCGTCGTGAGCGAGGGTCTCTATACCGGTCGCCGACTGGTCGCGCAGGCCACCATCACCGACAGCGCCGGCGGCCGCGTGAATGCGGAAGCACGGATTCCGATGGATCTCTCGATCGGCAAGGTGGAAAAGCGACTGCTGAGTGATGCCGTGGACGCGGACATCAACGCGGATTCTCTCAAGCTGGATGCCATGGGCATCAGCGTGGCCGGGGTCAGTCGCGTGCGCGGTGTGGTGGATGGACATGTGGCCGTCACGGGAACGATGGATCGACCCATTGGAACGGGATCCATCGTGCTCTCGGGGTTCTCGGCGTTTGCCGAGGCACTCGGCATTGAACCGAACCAGGGTCGCGCGGTGGTGCGCGCGGCACAGGATTCGCTCATTCTCGAGTCGTTTCGCATCGTCAGCGGTGGTGCCTCCGATACGCTTGGCGTGCAGGGCGCACTGCGGTATGCACTGAATGAGCCCATCACGATGCGGTCGCACATGGTGGCCAACAACGTCGTGCTGGCGAGAAGTCGGAACGGCACCGAGTTGGTGCTGAGCGGCACGCTCGATGCGCGCGGTCCGCTGAAACGTCCCTCGGTGGAGGGCTCGTTGTTTGTGCCGCGCGCCACGCTGAAGATCGATCCGCTGGGTGCCAGCACTGCGCTCGACCTGACAACGACCAGCGCGCGGGCGTATCTCGCGCCAAGTGAGATACCGGTCGTCGACATCGCCGGGCGTTCGCTGACGCGACTCGGTCAGTTCGCGTCGGTGGACCGGGTACGCGTCGAACTCGGCAACGATGTGTGGGTGCGCACGCCGGAGGCGACGGTAAAGCTCAGTGGTGGTGTCAACCTGTCGACGAAGGGCGAGGCCTTGGTACCGGAAGGCGAAATCAGCGCCAACCGCGGACAGTACAAGCTTGATCTCGGCGTGGTCAATCGCAGCTTCAGCATCGATTCCGGGCGGGTGCGTTTCTTCGGTGACACGGCGATCGCCCCGTCGCTCGACATCAGCGCGACCAATGTCGTGCGTCTTTCCACCGGCGATGAAATCCCGGTGAGTGTTCACATCGGTGGAACCATCGAAAGGCCCTTGCTGACACTGTCCAGCACCGATCCGCTGTATGCCAGCGCGCCGGAGTCGGAAGTCATCTCGTTGTTGATCTTCGGCGCACCGACATTCGCACTGGATGGGCAGAGCCAGAGCACCGTGCGAGCCGTGACCGGCGTGCTATTGCCGTCGGTCGGCGGATTCGGTCTGGTGGAGGGCGCCCTGAACAAACTGCTGCCCGGATTCAACACTCTGCAGCTTACGGCTGCGGGCGGACAATCGGGCGATCTGAACGCCTCGTCGCTCATCAACAATCTCAGTCTGACGGCGGGCAAACAGGTCGGTGAGAAGACCTTTCTTCGCCTGAACACAGGCGTGTGCCGGAGTTCGGGACAAACCTCCGCTCGCGGGCTGTGGGGAGGGGTGGCGGTTGAGTATCGCATCTCCACCGGCCTTACGGCGCAGATGGGCGTCGATCCAGGTTCGGCGCCGTGCTCCCGGAGCAGCGGCGACCTTTTTCCCAGACTCCAGTTTGGTTTTGACCTTTTCCGAGAGTGGATCTTCTAGCAAATGGGTGCTGGAACGATCCAATGCGAACTCTGCCTTACTGTTGCAAGTAGGTGTTGCTTCCTTACGACAGTCGCAAATCCGCAACGGCAAGCTCGTCAATAGCAACTTAACTAAAGCGTTTGATGACAACGCGTTAACAAAGTTCTGCAGAATAAATCGCTCACCACTGAGTGAGAAATTCTGGCACACCGATTGCAAGAACGTAGGTCGAACGGGAATCTGACCCGCGAATTGGGTCTCCTATCCACTGCACCGGTACTATTCATGCGTCGTCTCGCCCAGTTGGCTCTTGCCCTCTCTCTGGCCGTACCAGCCGTCGCTTCGGCGCAGTTGGCACCGAACCTGGGGAATCTCAAGTTTGGCGGCGATCTCGGCTCCAACGGATCCGTGAACGGCTTTAGTGTCGGCCCCTATAAGGCACAGTTGAAGGACTTCTCGCCCATGCTGGCGAACGTCCTGTCGCCGAACTTCGCTTCCATCTGGTGTGTCGACTTCTCACACTCAGCGCCCTCCACAAGCGCCTGGGACGACTACTACGCGACGGCTTTCACGCTGAATTCCGCGGGTAGCGAAGGGAACGGCGACTTCAGCAGGACGCGTCAGCTGGAAGGCAAGTACCGTCAGGCAGCCTGGCTCATCGAGCAGTACAATGTTGTCGGCGGTGCCACGTATTCGGCGACGAACGTGCAGGGCACGATCTGGAAGCTCTTCGGAGCCAACGTCTCCGGCTTCACG
The DNA here is from genome assembly GCA_040080315.1 of Gemmatimonas sp. GTDB lineage: Bacteria > Gemmatimonadota > Gemmatimonadetes > Gemmatimonadales > Gemmatimonadaceae > Gemmatimonas. The sequence continues at coordinate 342 of JBEBIR010000559.1, read as the reverse complement.
CAGTTGGCTGTCGCACAGAACGTCACCCTGACGAAAGACTGGTTTGTGCTCAGCGACGACGCGCAGTCGAATTCGCGGTCCGAGCACAGCAATCAGGAATTCCTGACGTGGCGTGATCGTCCGGCGCTGACCACCACTGTTACTCCGGAACCGTCCACCTACGCCCTGATGGCTTCGGGACTGCTGGCGCTGGGCTTTGCCGCGCGCCGTCGCCGCGCGCAGCGCTAAGTCGCACAGTTCATTCGCGCCCCTCGGTGACCTCTGGTCGCCGAGGGGCGCTTTGCGTTGGTGACGTCAATACCGACCGCCATTTCGTCCACGCCTCGCTCGCCTCGCTGGACC
>JBEBIR010000558.1:0-2976 GCA_040080315.1 Gemmatimonas sp. | reverse complement strand
GGTGTGGAACGGATGTTCGCGCAGCGCCGTGTTCAACGCCTTGAGCACGCTGTCCCATGTTGTGCCCCCCACCTCGTATTCCTCGGCTTGCGCGAGATATGCGTCAAGGTCGATCGCGTCGCCCATCGAACGCCCACCGGCCAGCTTGAGAAATGTCATCAGACTGCCGCGCGGGTCCTGCGTGCCCAGCATGCCCGCGCGATCGGCCGAAAGCTCCGACTTGCGATACCATTCGAGCAGGGCGAGTTGGAAGGGCAGCAGCGCGATCGAGGCAAGCAATGGCAACGCGCTCATCCCGAAGAACAACACGATCAAGGCGATCGTGCGGTAGGTCGTGTGGCCGGTGATGATGTGTCCAACTTCATGTGCCAACACGAAGCGCTGTTCGTCGGGCTCGAGCAACTCGAGTGAACCGGAGCTGATCACAATGAACGGATTCCCGAATCCGACGGCGCCCGCATTGGCAATCGGCGTCTGTGTCACGTACAACTGCGGCTCGGCGTGTCCCGTCTGCGGCCAGTCGAGCGCTTCCAGCACCTCTTTGTAAATCGCGTAGAGCTGCGGACGCTGCGTCGGTCCAATCAGCACCGCGTCGCCCAGAAAGAGATTGCGAACCCCCGCCTCGCCAAACACGCTGGCTATTCGGCGAACTACCTCATCGAATCCGGGAATTGCCCGAAGCGTGTTCAGGGCGGCGCGGTCGGCGGGATGCTCCCAGCTGACGGACGAGATCTGCGTGAGCGGAATACGCGACATGAGCGGGCTGGTTGGGGGGCCGGTGGGTTAGAGAGGCCTACGGCGCGGCGACCGGGAGGTTCCAATCCGTCGCAGTAGCCTCTGCTTCCTCCTGCCTGCATCAGTTCCTCCTTCCTGCGACCCGGACAGGCGCTGACCTATCGCGACGCGCAGGCCCCCAGCAGTTCCGGGTCGCAGGAAGGAGGCACTGCGGCAGGAACGAGGGAGCAGGGGCTATAAGCCCACTAGCGCTCCGTCCAAGTCCCCGATCAGGTCCTCAACGTCCTCGATCCCGCACGAGAGCCGCACCATTCCATCGGTCAGCCCCATGGCCCGCTTCACCTCGACCGGCACCGACCCATGGGTCATCGTGAACGGGTGATTGGTCAGCGATTCCACCCCGCCCAGTGACTCGGCCAGCGAGAACACCCGAACGCCTTGCAGGAAGCGATTGGCGTTCTCTTGAGACCCGAGTTCCAAAGTCATCATGCCGCCAAACCCGGACATCTGCGACGCGGCGAGCGCGTGCTGGGGGTGATTCGCGAGCCCGGGGTAGATGATCCGCTCAGGGCCGAGCCGATTGAGTAGCCACGCGGCGATCTGCCGACCATTGGCATCGTGCTGGCGCATCCGCAAGGGAAGGGTCTTGGTCCCTCGAAGGGCCAGCCACGCATCAAACGGGCCAGGCACGGCGCCGGCGGAATTCAGAATAAACTGCAATCGATCTGCCAGTTCGTCCTCAAGAACGACGGCGATCCCGCCGATCATATCAGAGTGACCGTTGAGGTACTTGGTCGTGGAATGCCAGACGATGTCCGCGCCGAATTCCAGCGGCCGCTGGAAGACGGGTGTGGCAAACGTGTTGTCCACGATCAGCAGGGCCTGGTGCCGCTTTGCGATGACGCTCATCGCGGCCAGATCAGTCAGCCACATGAGCGGATTCGTGGGCGTCTCCACAAGCAGCGCGCGCGTGGCAGGCGTCATTGCATCGGCGACGATCTGCGGATCGCGTGTGTCCACGTACGAGAAGGACAGACCCATATGACGCAGGATCCGATCGAACAGTCGGAAGGTGCCGCCGTAGACGTTCTCGCCGCAGACGATGTGATCGCCGGCGCGGAACAACTTCATGATCGAGTCGAGGCAACCCATTCCGCTACCGAACGCGAGCCCATGTCGGCCGCCTTCAAGCGTCGCGACGTTTCGTTCCAGCGCCTGCCGAGTCGGGTTTTTCCCGCGAGCGTACTCGTACCCCCGATTGAGTCCAATCCCGTCCTGCACGTAGGTGGACGTCTGGTAGATCGGCGTCATGATGGCGCCGGAAAGCGGGTCGGGGCGTTGACCGGCGTGAATGGCGCGGGTGGAGAGTCCGCCCGCAAGATCTTCGTCGTAAATGCGCGTCATGGCCTTCGGCTGGTGCGGTCTGGCGAGGAGGGAAGGACGGAAACTAACAGCTTCCTGTCCAGGCCGTCGTACTGGCCTGACCCGCGCGACCCCAAGCCGGCGGCGTAACGTGGCACTGTCTCTGAGTTCTTCAACAGACACCGCACGGCGATGCCTCATCGTGGACGATGAGACGCCGCTGCGCCTGCTGCTGCGGCGACTCATGGAGGCGGAAGGATTTCTGTGCCGCGAGGCGAGTTCGGGCGATGAAGCCCTGGTGCTCCTGCACGCTGAGCCCGTGCCGCTGGTGTTGTCGGACTTCCACATGCCCGGCATGGACGGCGGCGCGCTGCTGCGCGAAATCCAGACGCTGTGGCCGGACACCGCCGTGGTCATGATCACCGCCGTGTCCGATGTGAACATCGCGGTGCGTTGCCTCGAGGCCGGCGCCATTGACTATGTCACGAAGCCATTCGCCATTGGCGAGGTGCGCGCCCGCGTGAATCAGGCGTTGGACAAGCGACGACTGCTGATCGAGAACCGCGACTACCGCATGGCGCTTGAAGAGCGCGTGACGCAGCAGGCTCGAAAATACGAGGAACTCTTCCTCGCCTCGCTGCAGTCGCTGGCCGACGCGCTGGAAGTGAAGGACGCGTACACGTGGGGCCATTCCACGCGTGTCTCGCGGTACGCGATGGCCATTGCCCGCGAACTCGGTCTGTCGGCGCTCCTGCAGGAGCAGCTGGAGCTGGGAAGTCGTCTGCACGACATTGGCAAGATCGGTGTGCGCGAAGACATCCTCAACAAGGACGGATCGCTGACGGCCGACGAGTATGCGCATGTCATGGAGCATCCGGT
>JBEBIR010000557.1:0-2983 GCA_040080315.1 Gemmatimonas sp. | reverse complement strand
GTCATGGCGATGTTCTTCGGCGGGATGTTGATCGGGCTGCCGATATGGATGATGCGGTTCAAGCGGAACGTGAGCGCGGCGCGTGAGGCATCGCCCAGCGCCGTGCGACGCGCGAGTTAGCGGCTGTTCTCTATTGTGGTGCATGAGCCGGCCGTGCGCTGAATTGAACAACAGAGGGAAGACGTCAGACGGGCGACTCGAGACCAAGACCAGCCGCGTCTGAGTCTCCAGTCTCCAGTCCTCCGTCTATCCACTGAAGACTTGCGACTCAAGACCAAGACCAAGACGGCAGCGTCTGAGTCTGCCGTCTACCGTCCTCCGTCTCTCGTCTGTTGTTCCACAATCGCGAAGGTGGCCTGTCAGAATGGACACGAGCTCGTCCCGGACATCGGCCGCGCAACTGCCGCGTTCGTGCGCTAAAACGCGCGCAGCGGATTCGCCCAGCGCAGGCCGCGAAAGCGCGAGAAGTCGCCGTCGGCGGAGTGGAGCGTGGCGCCGCGTTCAATGCACAACGCGGCGAGGTGCGCGTCGTTTGTGAGGTTGCCCGCCGTTCCCGATTCGCGCAGCAGATCGCGCAAGATCTCCCAGTGCGCTGATGACGGTTCGATGATGGTCACCAGACGGTTTGCGAGCCAGCCGTCCACAGTACTCAGGGCCTGCGCGAGCGTCATGGGTGCGCGATAGACACGCGCATTGGTGGCAATGCGCACGAATCCGACCAAAACGAACCACGAGAATCCGACTGGCTCATCGCCGCGCATGAGGTCCGTCATCCACCGCAGTGCTCGCTCGTGTTGCGGCACGTCACGGTTCGTTGCGTACAGCAGGAGATTCACATCGGGGACAATCATCCGTTCAGCGACCCTGCGTCATTTTCCGAATGATCTCTTCGTCTTCCAAATCCCCGGCCAGTTGCAGCGCTTTCACGAGATTGATGCCCTCTCGAACCTGACCCATGCTGAAACTGGGTGCCTTGTACTCGAACTGCTTGACGGGCGCCGCCGGCTCCAAGCCGCGCAGGATCACGCGGTGCAGGAGCGCGCGGAACGAGACCCCCTCGCGATGGGCCTCATCGCGGAGTCGAGTGAGCAGGACGTCGTCGAGATCGATTGTTGTGCGCATGATTTATGCTACTACACGGTGCAGTTGATGTCAACGCATCATTTTATTGCATCGGGTGCCGAAGTCCTGCCGACTTACGCCGAGTGGAGGACTGCCCTCTGACCTCGCCGGATCTTCAGCTCAGCGGCGGCGCTGCCATCGCGCAAGGCGACCTCTATGAAGCCGCTCGAACCTATCAGGGCGACCAACTCCCCGGGCGCCGCATCGCCGTAGGTGCGGACCACCCGCACCTGCTGTCCGCCGATCGACACCCGCGTTCCGCCGCGCGCGACCAGATTGGTGATGGCGTTGCCGAAACGATCAATCGTGAGCACTTCGCCTTCGAGTGATCCGTCGGATTGACGTCGTGGCTGCGGCGTGCGCAATCGGATGGGATGATGATGCGGGTCGCCCAGATCGCTGAGCTCGGCACCCAGGGCGAGCTGCGCGGCGGCCGGCGCAAACACATCGCGGCCGTGAAACGTCGGTGATGCGTTCGGATCAATTGGCAACGTGATGACGCGCGCATCGAGTGCGAACAGCGCGGGCGACAGCACGCCATTGTCGGGGCCCACCAGGAATCGTCCATCGCTGTGCACGGCGATGGCGGCGCGCGACGTGCCGACGCCGGGGTCGACGATCACGACATGCACCGTGCCCGCAGGAAAGCGACGCCAGTAGCGCGCGACGGTGAGCCGCGCGTGCTCGACGTCGTGCGCGGGCACGTCGTGCGACATGTCCAGCAGCGGGACGTACGGTGCGCATGACGTGAGCACGCCTTTGAGCTCCGCGACGTACCCGTCTGCGGTGCCGAAGTCGGTGAGGAGGGTGATCGCGGGCGCGGACATTGCCGCAGTGCTCAGCGGGAGCTCGACGAAATCAAGGCGAGCGCCTCGCCAGGTGTCCGCGCTTCGACCTTTGCCGCACGGAAGTCTCGGCTGTTTCGCGTCACGAGAAATTTCGCCCCGCACTTGAGATGGGCCGTGACCTGCACCGCGTCCTCGAAATCTGAAACCCCAAGGGTCAGGGCGCGCCGGAAATCGGCGTCGTCGGCTGGCACCACCTCAACAAGATCCAGCAAGTCACTGATCGCTGCGGCGGCCGCGCGCCGATCGAGCGCGCGCGCCACCAGATAGTGGACCGTCGTTACCGCGTGCGCCGCAACGTAAGCGCGCGCGACACCACGAGCACAGGCATCCAGCAACGCCGCAGCATCTCGCGCCCACGGCTCGCGCGCCAGGATGAGATCCAACAGGACGTTCGTGTCGATGAGCAACGCGACTGGTGCCGCCTTCTTCCTCGCCGCCATCCCTACTTCACACCGTACTTGGTCGCCAGAAACTCATGGTATGTGTCTTGCGAAAGGTCATGCCCGACCGCCAAGCCGTACAATCGACGAACTGATGGTGACAGCTGCGACGCGGCGTCGGTCTCCCGATCTGGAAGCGAATGCAGGAAACCCGTGACGAGCGTTGACAGACTCACTCCATGTCGCTCGGCGAATCGCTCTCCCCGCGCGATGGCATCGCGGGCAAGCGTGAGATTCACCGGACGTCTGCCGCGCTGGCTCTCGTCCTGCGGCGTATACGACGGCACCAGAGTCCGCGCAGGCGGCTCGTCGATTTCCACGCGGGCGCGTTCATGCACAGCCGCGGGTTTCGCGGCAGAAGCACGCGGTGCCGCGGAGGTCGAGGGCGCAGGCTGTTTGCGCGGTTTTGTCACGAACTCTCCGATATGCGCATATATTCAGGAATTCTATGCGCATACGTCGACACCGTCAAGGCCCTCGCGCCCCCCCTACACCACCACCCGTCGCCACCGCCCACTTCCCCACAGCACCGCCCGCAAGACCTCGCGCGCCGCCTTCGACGCGGGTTCGGCG
>JBEBIR010000556.1:0-2989 GCA_040080315.1 Gemmatimonas sp. | reverse complement strand
GCACCCCGCCGCCAGGCACTGCTCGCGATCGCCTTTCAATGCTGAGGCGGTTAGCGCAATGATGGGCGTGGCGCGGCGATGATTGGCCTGTTCCCACGCCCGGATCGCGCGGGTTGACGTCAATCCGTCCATGACCGGCATTTGCCGATCCATCAACACCAGATCGTAGTGACCCGCGACGAACATGTCGAGCGCGATGGCACCGTTGGCGGCAACCTCCACGCGGTATGGCGTGTGCGAGAGGTACGCCACGGTGATCGTGCAATTGTCGACCGAGTCCTCAACCAGCAGGATACGCAGGGGAAGCAGCGGAAGCTCGGGCTCTTCGCGCGCCGGTGCCATCGTGGGTCGATCATCGCCAATCAACAGCTCGAACGGCACTGCGAAAGAAAACACACTCCCCATATTGATCGTACTCTCCGCCCAGATGCGCCCGCCCATCAGCTCGACCAATCGTTTGCAGATGGTCAGCCCCAATCCGGATCCGCCAAAGCGACGGGTGGTTGAGGAATCCGCCTGGGTAAATCGTTCGAACACCCGACTGAGTTTTTCATCGGGTATGCCGATACCGGTATCAGAGACGGAAAAGCGCAATGCCGTGGGCACGGCGAAATTTCCGTCCATCACCACTCGCAGGGTGATGGTGCCCTCCTCGGTGAACTTGATGGCGTTGCCCAGCAGGTTGAGCAGCACCTGTTGCAGTCTCGTGGGATCGCCAATCAGGTCGAGGGGGACCCGCGGCGAGATTTCGCACACGAGGGCCAAGCCCTTCTCCTGCGCCCGCGCCGTGACCATCTCGATGACCTTGCCCAGCAAGTCGCGCAGCGAAAATCCCATCTGTTCCAGTTCCAGCTGCGAGGCTTCCACCTTGGACAGATCGAGAATGTCATTGATGAGATTCAGCAGATTGTCACCCGCACGACGGAAGATCTGCACGAACCGATCCTGCTCCTGGGTCAGGGACGTCTTGGCCAGCAAGTCGGCAATTCCCATGATCGCATTCATCGGCGTGCGGATTTCATGGCTCATACTGGCCAGGAATTCCGATTTTGTCCGGCTGGCGCTCTCTGCAGCGGCCTTCGCCTTTTTGATCTCCACTTCGACGCGTTTGCGCTCGGTGACGTCACGCGCGGCGGCGAACACGCCTTGCAGCGTCCGGCTCCGGTCGTAGAATGTGGTCGCGTTGTACGAGACCACCGTCGTCTTTCCATCGCGCGCGCGCGCCGTCAACTCGAAGTCCGTGACCGCCTTCTCGTTCAGCACGAGTTTGATGGCCGCCTCGGCGCGTTCCGGATCGGTGAAGCAGTCCTTGAACGGCGCCCCAATGAGTTCGTCGCGCGTGCAGCCGGTGAGCGCCTCCATCTGTTTGTTGACATCGGTGATGATGCCGGACGGATCGGTCGTGATGATCGCGTCGATATTGGCCTCGATCAGCGAGCGCGTGTAGAACTGCTGGTCGCGCAGCCGCTGATCGAGCTTGCGCTGTTCGGCTTCAACCAGCTTGCGCGCCGTATTGTCCGTGCCAATGAGCAGGTAGCCAATGATCGCGTCCTGCGCGTCACGCAGCGCCGTCACCGAAACGACGGCGGGGAACCGACTGCCATCCTGGCGAATGTACGTCAGTTCGTAGATGTCCTCGATACCGCGCGACGCTTTGAACACCAGAGCTTCAAAACCTGGCAGGATCGTCGTGCCAAGTTCGTCGCTCAGCGCCTTGGCGCGGGCAATGACTTCGCCCGGGTCGGAGATATCCGCCGGCGTGATCTTGTTGAGTACGTCGGCGGCGGCGTAGCCCAGCATGCGCTCGGCCCCGACATTGAAGATCTGGATGACGCCCTTGGCGTCGGTCGCGATACTCGAGAAGTTCGCGCTGTTGAAGATGGCATTTTGCAGAGCGCCAGCTTCGCGCAGCGCCGCTTCCACCTGCTTGCGCGCCGTGATGTCGCGCACGATGCCAGTGAAGTATCGTTGCCCGCCCAGCGTCATATCGCTGATCGCAATCTCGATCGGCACCAACGTGCTGTTCTTGCGCCGACCCACCACTTCGCGCCCGAGGCCGCTCTTTCTCGCTTCGTCACTGGGCTTGTAATACTCCAGTGAGCCGTCCAGGTGCTCACGTTCCAGTTCGGGTACCAGCATGCTGAAGTCGCGACCCACCAACTCGGCGGTGGAGTATCCGAAGATGCGCTCGGCCGCCGGGTTGGCCTTGGCAATGGTGCCATCACTGGCATGGAAGGTGACGATGCCATCTGCCACGGTATTGAGCACGGTCTCGATCAATGCCGAACTGTCGCGCACGGTCTGCGCCGCGACGTATTCCGCCGTCACATCGCGAAATACCAGCACGGCGCCAATCACGGCACCGTCGCGATCGCGAATCGGCGCGCAACTGTCGGCGATGTCGCACTCGCTGCCGTCGCGCGCAATCAGCACCGTGTGATTGGCCAGCCCCTGCGTCGTCCCGTGCGCCAGCGTCGCCGCAACGGGAATCGTGGCGGCGTGACGGTTTTCCTTGTTGACGATGTGAAAGATCTCGTCGACCGGTCGGCCTCTCGCCTCGGCGCGCGTCCAGCCCGTCAGTCGTTCCGCCACCGGGTTCAATTGCTGAACCCGCGCGTCAGCATCGGTGGTCATGACGGCGTCACCGATGGAACTGAGCGTCACCGACAGTTGCTCTTCACTGGCCGCCAAGGTGGCATTGGCCTCTTCCAATCGGGTGCGAATCTCCGCCTCTGCGGCGAGCTGCTGCACCGTGACCGCATGCATTTCGTTCCTGGCCCCCTGACGCGCCCGCTGACGCGCGAGATACACCAGGGCCAGCGTCAGGAGCAACGCCAATACGCTCGCCGCCGTGATCCCGACAAACAGATTCCGCAAATCGGTCGTGAAAATCGCCTCATGTTGCGCGAGCGACGCTTGCTCAAGGTCCACGAACGCGCGTATCTCGGCGCGAATGGAGTCCATCAGGCGCTTGCTCTGGCTGTTGCGA
>JBEBIR010000555.1:0-2992 GCA_040080315.1 Gemmatimonas sp. | reverse complement strand
GCGGAAGTAGCCGAGTTGGTGGTGAACGAGTGGGTGCAATTGGTGTCTGCGGATCCCGATACCGGTGCCATGCAGGTTTTCGAAGGCGGACAGTTTGTGCCGTACGAACCTTCACCGGTGTTGCTCCCCGTCGTCGAGCGCTCGCCGGAGTGGCACATGCGCTCGCGTCTGCACATGACACCCGCGTTGGTGCGAAGCGCATTGCCAGAATCGGCCGTAGGGCCCGGGCACACGGGTGAATTGGCGATCGTACAGGGGGTTCCCGCATGATTGGTTCGGCAATGTCGTTTGCGCTGGTCTTCACCGTGTTCGCTCCGTTGGCCTGTGTCGGATTGGTTGGACTGCTCACGTTGTTGCGCGAGAAGGCACCATCCGAATCGCGCGTCGCGCGAATCATGGGCGCTGGCCTCGCGGCTTCTGCACTCGGCGGCGTCGCCGTACTGCTCGGCTTCCTGGGTGCATTCGGTGATCCCATTCGCGGCGAAGTCGAGCTGGGCGACTGGTTGCGCATTGGCGACTTCGTGATGCCAGCGGTGCTGCTGGTCGACAACATCTCGGTGACGATTTCGCTGTTCGGCGCGTTCCTGACCGCGCTGGTCGCGCGTTTTTCACGCACCTACCTGCACAAGGAACCCGGCTTCAATCGATTCTTTACACTGCTCGGCGTGTTCGCCACGGGCACGCAACTGGTGGCGCTGGCCGGTGCACTGGAGCTGTTCTTTGCGGGTTGGGAGATGATTGGTATTTCGTCGGCGCTTTTCATTGGATTCTTTCACGAACGCGACGAACCTGTGCGCTCGTCGGTGCGAGCGTTTGCGACCTACCGACTGTCCGACGCCGGTTTGCTCATCGCGACCGTCACCACCTTCGAACTGCTGGGTTCCGCACGATTCTCGATCTTCGCCAACGCGGCGACATTGCCGGCGGCGGAGTCCACCGCGATCGCGTTGATGTTTCTCCTGTCGGCGATGGGCAAGTCAGCGCAGTTGCCGTTCTCCGGGTGGCTGCCGCGCGCCATGGAGGGGCCCACGCCGTCCAGCGCGCTGTTCTACGGCGCCGTGTCCATTCACGCCGGACTGTTCCTGCTCCTGCGCGTCTGGCCACTGCTTGAGGTGTCGATGGTGGCGCGCATCATTGGCGTCGCCGTCGGACTCTCCACAGCGATCTATGCCGCTGCGGTGGTTCGCGTACACACCGATGCCAAAGGCGCACTCGCTCATGCGACGCTGGCGCAAGTCGGATTGATCCTCGCGGAAATATGTCTCGGATGGACGACACTGGCGTTGGTTCACCTGGTCTGTCACGCGTTCCTCCGACTTGGACAGTATCTCAAGGCGCCCAACATGATTCACGACAGTCACCGTTTGGGGCACCTGCACCGCACGCCCACCTTGCTTGATCGATGGTCTCCCGCGTTGTCCGCTCGTGTCTATGCGTCCTCGCTGCACCGACTGCGACTTGATGATCGCATCGATGCCGCGTTCGCTCCGGTGATGGCGCTCGCTCGTGTCGTCGACGCAGCCGACCGCAAACTGCGCGGACTCGTTTCGCTCGATCGGTCCAATCCATGATAGGCGCCGAGGCCATGGCCAGTATCAACGCCTTGCTGACCGCACCCTGGGAAGCGCTCGCGTTTTGCCTGCTCTTGATTGTTGCGCCAGCGGTCGCCGAGCCACTGCATCGTCGTTGGCATCTGCCCAGTTTGATTGCCGCCCTGCTGGTGACGCTGCTGACGTCCAATGGCGCGATCGCGTACGTCGCCGTGGCGATTGGTGCGGTCGTGCATGCATGGGGCGCGTGGCAAGCGAGTCGGACCGGCGCGGTCATGCTCGTGGCATCGGCGGTTTTGGCCCTCGCGGTCGCCGTCGCGTTGCAGCTCGATCAGCTCACACTCGCGTTTGGCCTTTCCTGCGTCACCGTGGCGATGCGCGCCGGCGTGATGCCGTTGCACATCGGCGTTGCGAGTTTGTGTGATCGTGCACCTGTGGTGCAGACACAGCAGCTCGCCTCAACGGTCGCATTGGTGTTCATCCATCTGCGTTTTGTCGACCACCACGCAGCCGCGATTGCGGCTGGGCCCACCCTTGTGCGCTACGGCGCGGTGGCGGCGGTGTTGGCGGCGCTCATGACGCTGGTGCAGAAGGATCTGCGCGGTTTCTATCGTGGCACGACCGCAATGCATGGCGGTATGCTGTTCGCCGCGATCGGCGCGGCGAGTATCGGGAATTTCGCCGCCGCGTTGCTGGTCGCGGTCAGCATGGGACTCGCGCTGGGCGGACTCGGCATGATGATCACGTCGTTGGAAGAGCGCGTTGGTCCCGTGATGTTTCGCGGTCCTGGTGGCCGCATTGGTGCCTTCCCGAAATTGGCCGGCGCGTTCATTCTGTTTGGCGGTGCGGGTGTCGGGCTTCCGGGCACGGCCGGTTTCGTCGCCGACGATCTGCTGCTGCACACGCTCTGGATGGAAAGCCCAACCAGCACGGTCGTGATCATTCTGTCGAGTGCCATGGTGGCAGTGGCCACGCTGATCACGTTCTCGAAAACATTTCTGGGTAAGACGGTTGCCTCATTGGCGCCCGATCTCTATCCACGCGAACGCGCCGTCGCGCTCACCCTGCTGTTGCTGCTGTTGCTCCTCGGGTTCGCGCCGGGGGTCCTGCTCGGACCCGCCGACGCGTTCCTCACCGCGGTGCCAACCTGACGCTTACGGCTTAAGGGCTTCCGGCGGCTTTCCCTTGCCGTCCTCCGGCTCGGTGCTCATCGAACCGAGATAGCCAGGCAATTCCACACCGGCGATGTCACGCAACACCTGCATCATCGGCGGCATCGTGCGCGCCATGTTCTGCAGGAATCCGGCCGTGCCGCCACCGGGCGCACCGGAGTCCCACACCACGATCTTGTCGAACTTGATGTTGGAAATCGCCTTGGCCGACGTTTCCGCCAACGTGTCGAGGTGCTCCACCATCAGCAACTGGAACGCTTCCTTCGCGCC
>JBEBIR010000554.1:0-3000 GCA_040080315.1 Gemmatimonas sp. | reverse complement strand
CAGACCCTATGACGTCGACAATCTTCGCGCGCCCGCCGACGACCTGCGTCGAGCGGCGCGCGCGGGCACAGTCCCGAGTTCGCCAACCGCCAAACCATGACCGACTTCGAGACACTCGGCGCGTTCTATCTGGGCAAGCGGTACGATCTCGCGACGCGCGCGCGGCAGGACGATTTCGTCCTGTACGACGCCAAGGACCTGACGACGCACGCCGTGATCATCGGCATGACCGGCAGCGGCAAGACCGGACTCGGCATCGGCCTGCTTGAAGAAGCACTGATCGACAAAGTGCCAGTGATCGCCATCGATCCCAAGGGAGATCTGGGGAATCTCGCGCTGCGTTTCCCGTCGTTGTCCGCCACTGATTTTCGTCCATGGGTTGATCCGCAACAAGCGGCGAACGCCGGTGCGTCGGTCGATGACTTTGCGCAGAAGCAAGCCACGCTCTGGACCGATGGTCTGGCCGGATGGGGAGAGGACGGCGCGCGCATTCAGCGGCTGGTCGACGCCGCTGAGGTGACGATCTATACGCCCGGCAGCACCGCGGGCCGGCCGCTCTCCCTGCTGCGCGCGTTTGTCGCGCCACCGATGGCCATTCGCGAAGACAGCGAAGCATTGCGGGAGCGCGTCGATGCGACCGCCACCAGTGTGCTCGCGCTGCTCGGCATCGATGCGGATCCGATTTCCAGTCGCGAGCACATTCTGCTGGCCAATCTGCTCGCGTCGGCGTGGAGCGAGGGACGTGACCTCGACCTGGCGGGCGTCATTGGTGGCATCCAGTCGCCGCCGTTCACGCAGGTGGGCGTGATGCCGCTGGATACGGTCTTCCCGCCAAAAGATCGCATGGACTTTGCGATGAAGCTCAACAACCTGCTCGCGGCACCCGGTTTCCAGAATTGGCTCAAGGGTGAACCGTTGAATACGGCCAACCTGCTGTATGATGCGAATGGCAAGCCGAAAGGCTCGATCATTTCCATCGCACACCTTGGTGACGCCGAGCGCATGTTTTTCATGACATTGCTGCTGGCGGACATTCTGGCGTGGGTGCGGGCGCAGCCGGGCACCGGTTCCCTGCGGGCGATTCTGTATATCGACGAGCTGTTTGGCTATATGCCGCCGGTCGCGAACCCGCCCAGCAAGACGCTGTTGCTCACATTGCTCAAGCAGGCACGCGCCTATGGACTTGGTGTGGTGCTCGCCACGCAGAATCCCGTCGATCTCGACTATCGTGGGCTGTCCAACGCGGGCACGTGGTTCATTGGCCGACTGCAGACTGAACGGGACAAGATGCGCGTGATGGAGGGGCTGGAAGGTGCGTCGGGCGGTCGACCGTTTGATCGTGGCGCCATGGAGCAGACGATCGCGGGATTGGGCAAGCGCGTGTTTCTCATGCACAGCGTGCATGAACCCGCGCCCATCACGTTTGAAACGCGATGGACGCTATCGTATCTGGCGGGCCCGATGACCCGCGAACAGATCAAGCTGTTGAACACGGCGTCCAACCTCACGACCGTGACCGCCGAACCCGCCGGCAACCTATCAGCAACAACGGCATCGCGCACGAAGAACGCGTCGACCACCAGTGGTGGCGGGGTATCGTCGCTCGATGCAACGCCAGCGTCGCATGCGCCCCTCCTGCCACCGGACGTACCGCAGTTCTTCATCCCGCCGCGCGCGCAGATCGCGGCCATCAGTTACCACCCGGCGATCCTCGCCGTAGCCGACGTCACCTTTGCCAGTGCGAAGCATGGCGTGACTGAACAGCGGCGCGCGGTATTGCTCGGGTCGATGGATGACGGTCCGATCACGCTGGAATGGGATAACGCCGAACGCATCGACCTCGATCCATCGGTCCTCGAGCAGGGGCCGCGCGACGGCGCGGTATTCGGCGCACTGCCGAAGGCGGCTGGCAGTGCAAAGAGCTACGCGGCCTGGAGCAAGTCGTTCCAGCGGTGGATCGTCACGAATGAGCAGGTCGCACTGTTGCGCAGTGCTGCCCTCAAGCTCACGTCTAACGTTGGCGAGGACGAGCGCGATTTTCGCATTCGACTGCAATTGCGTTCGCGGGAAGGTCGTGACGCCAGCATCGAGACCCTGCGCGGCAAGTACGCCACGAAATTGGCGGCGCTGCAAGAGCGTATTAGGCGTGCCGAGCAGGCCGTTGCGCGCGAACAGTCGCAGGCCAGTCAGGCCAAGGTCGACACGGTGATCTCGATGGGCAGCGCCATTCTTGGTGCGGTGTTTGGTCGCGGCAAGATTGGCGTGGGCACCGTGGGCAAAATGGGCACGGCAGCGCGTGGCATGGGTCGCGCCGCGCAGCAGCGCGGTGACGTTGCGCGCGCGAGCGAAAGCGTCCAAGCGCTGCAACAGCAGTATGCCGATCTCGAAGCGCAGCTACAAGGCGACATCGATGCGCTCGGCGCCGCGTATGACGCGCAGTCTGAGACGTTGGAGCAGATTGCCATCAAGGCCAAGAGCGGCGACGTGCACGTACAGCTCGTCGCGCTGGCGTGGGTGCCGTATGGGAAGGACAGTTCGGGGATGACGACAGCGGCGTGGCGGTGAGGGGACTCGCCCCACTTACCAAGCCTGTATCAGCCACGCCACGACGAAGGTGATCGTGGCGGCAATGCCGCCCTGCGCGATCGACGAGCGATCGAGACGGAGTGCGTGCACACGGGCACTGCGACGACGGGCTTCGTGACGCATGGAAGGCTCCGGTAGGGTCCCGGCAGGGACGCGGGCAGATGCGGCGGGAACGGCAATTGGCCAGCGAGGTCTGATGTGCGACTAGGGAACCAACCGGAAAGTCACAACCGACGTCACATCAGGCCGCGGGCCTTTGCCTTGGCTTGGCTGTTCAGCGTCCAGTCAAACGGCGTGTCCCGCACGATGAACCGTCCGCTCACGAGCATTTCCTTTTCCGCTTTCTCGAACCACGGCGCGAGGGCCCGGCCGAGGTCCTGTGGTGTTGGACCGAAGTCGCTCCGATAGGCGGTG
>JBEBIR010000553.1:0-2985 GCA_040080315.1 Gemmatimonas sp. | reverse complement strand
GCCCAGCACAAGTGCTCCGGTTCGCGACATCACCAACCGCACCACGCCGGCCGGTGACGCGCCGAGCGCCATGCGAATTCCCAACTCCGCGCGACGACGAATCACGGCGTAAGCCGTGATCCCGTAGAGACCCAGTGCGGATAGGAGCAGCGAAAGTCCACCGAAGAATCCTGACAGCATGGCGATCAGTCGCTCCTGAGCCAGCGCGGCATCCAGATAGTCTTCGAGTGGACGAAAGCTGACGGACAGGTCGGAGTGAACTCCCGTGATCGCCGCGGTAAGACTTCGGTTCAGTGCCGCGGGCGTTGACGTCGTCGTGCGCACCGTCAATGACACCCTCGATGTCGCTTCCTTCTCCTGCGCCATCGCCCAGTACATCGTGGGCGTCAGGGGCTCGCGTGGGCCTTCGTACACCGCATCGCCAACCAGTCCGATGATCTCGAGCGCGACGCTCGGCTCGTCCGGCCGTGCGACGGTGCGAACCTGTTTTCCCATCGGACTCGCGCCGCCAAAGTACTTCTCCGCAAACTTTCTGTTCACGATCACCACGCGCGTTCCGCCCAGGCGATCTCGTGTATCAAAGTCGCGTCCCGCAATGAGTCGGGTCCCCATGGTCTCGAACCACCCGGGCGAGAGGTAGTTGAAATTGACGATGCGCTGGTCCTCGGGAAGATCAGGACGCTCGGGGAACTCGAGGTCGTTGTTCCATTGCATGCCACTGCTTGGCGTGATGACCGCGATCGCCGCGTGTGTTACACCCGGCACCGCGAGTGCGGCGGCGCGTACGCGTTCGAAGAGTGCGTAGCGATCGGCCGGTGTCACCGCCGCGCGCTGCGCGTTCACGTTCACGACGAGCGCTCGCTCGGTGACAAATCCGAGCGCGACGTCCGCGAGTCCGACAAAGGTCCTGACAAAAAGGCCCGCCGCGACCAGGAGCAGCAACGACAGCGATACCTGCGCCAGCACGAGCGATCCCGCAAATCCCGCGGCGCGGGTCGACGACGTGCCGCGTCCTTGCTCCTTCATCGCATCCATCGGTGGTACGCGCGTCGCCAGCAGCGTGGGGGCGACACCGAACAGGATCGTGGTGGTGATGGCGATCAACGCGGTGAATCCGAGCATCCGCCAGTCGAGTCCAATGTCGAGATACACGACACTGTCGCCACTGGAAATCTGTGCAATGATCAACCGGCTGCCCCACATCGCGACGAGAATGCCCAAGGCGGCGCCGATGCCGGACAGCAGCACGTTCTCACCAAGGAGCTGTCGCGCCAGCCGCCAGCGCGAAGCACCGAGTGCCGTGCGCACCGCAAACTCGTGACGGCGGGCCGAGGTGCGCGCGAGCATCAGGTTCGCGATGTTGCCGCAGGCGATCAGGAGGGTGAACGCGACGACGGCGGTGAGCGCGAGCAGCGGTCGTTGATACTGCTGCCGCAGACTGGATGTCCCTGCACCGGCGGCATAGAAGCCGAGGGGCCCGGTGAGGTAGCGCGCCGCGTCCTGCGGTCGATAACGTGGGGGAATGGTCGCTTCACGTATCGACGGCTGCGTGGCGCGCAACGCCGCTGTTGCCTGCTCGGCGGACTGTCCCGGTTTGAGTCTCCCCATCACGGTCATCCACCAGTACGAACGCTGGTCGAGCGCGCTCTCTTCCCCACGAACGAGCGGCTCGGTGCCGAGAGGAACGAATACGTCGGCGCGACGTCCGACATTGTGCCCGAAGAAGCCGCGCGGTGTGACGCCAATGATCGTGAACGCGACGCGGTCGAGCGTCAACGTTCGTCCAATGACATCCGGCGCGCCACCAAAGCGCGATTGCCACAGGACATGCGAGATGACTGCCACCGGTCCGTCGGGCCCGCCGCCTCGACGGTCGTCATCAGTAGTGAACGTGCGACCGAGGACTGGCCGCACACGAAGCACTTCGAAGTACGCGCCACTGGCAAAAAGACCGTCGATCAGGTCTACCTCTCCCGACGGCGCCGCGTTGAAGCGCTGGCCGCCCGCCGCAAAGGTGCCTTCGAGCAGCCCTTTTCGGTCTCGAATCTGCTCCCACATCGGATTGGTCCACGAACTGCGCCCTTCGCCCTCTCGCATCACCACCAATCGCTCGGATTCCTCGACAGGGAGCGACCGCAACAACAGCGCATCCACGATGGAGAAGATCGCAGTATTCGCACCGATGCCGAGCGCGAGCGAAAGAATGGCGATGAGCGAGACGAGCGGTGCGGCGCGAAGCGAACGGAACGCGGTTCGGAGGTCCGACATCGGCTGTCATCCAGTTGGGGAGCATCGCACATCGACGAGACTTTGACAGCTTGGCACCCGAAACCGTTGTCGCCTTTGACTATTGTCGTCCCAGTCCCTTCACCAGCACATCCGGAAAATCCCCAAATATCCCGTCCACTCCCAAGCGCGCGAACTCGCGGACCTCGGCCAGCGGGTCGCCGCGATAGCGCGCAGCGAGAAACGTCGACTCCGATCGCAGGGTCCACACGTGCACGGCCAAACCGGCGGCGTGCGCATCGGTGATCAGTGCGGTGGGTACGGCGTCGACGCTGGCACCGACGATCATCCGGCTGTTCACGCCCACCGCATCGGCATACTGGGCGATGGCCCTAAGCCCCGCCGGTGTCGCTAGCGTTGGGTCGGACATCAGCAGGACCAGTCGCACGCTGGTCAGTGAACGCAGCGCCTTGAGCGGTGCCGCCTCGAAGCACTGTATGAAGACGGGTGCGCTGCGACGGTCGAGGCCGCGTGCCTTGAGACCGGCCAGCAAGGGCTTTTCCAGCGGCAACCCTATGGACGTGAAGTACGTGGGATGCTTGAGCTCAGGATATACACCAACCGCACGCCCTCGTCGCCGGCCCGCGCTATCAGCCAGCGACAGCACCTCGTCCAGTGTCGGTATGGCGAACTGGCCGTCGTACGCATGCGAACGGAATGCCAGGCGTTCGCGCGCGCGCAGCGTGCGCAGTTCGTCCA
>JBEBIR010000552.1:0-3004 GCA_040080315.1 Gemmatimonas sp. | reverse complement strand
GCGTCAACGAGTGCATACGCCGGCACGGCACCCACCGCGCCCGTCGTGCTGGACGTGATCGTATTGAGGGCATCGGCGAACGTGCGACTGATGTAGCTGAGTTGCATTGACGCATCGGCCGACGACCGCCGCGCGTTGATCCCGCCGCGGGCAATCACGCGGGGTGCCGTCTCGACGGCATTGCCACTGACGTCGACGTTCTGCCCGACACTGATCACCGATCCCTTCACGTACCGCGCGTCCGTCAACGCGAGGGCGCTGAACGCGCGAAACGAGGTGCCACTGGTGACACCGAGCGGTGCGGAGAGCCGCCCTTCGAGGCCCATCGTCCGCGTGGTGCCCACGTTCGTCTTGTACGTGTACGGCGTCCCGCCCGCATCGGTCACCGTGAGCAACCCGAAGCGATTCGCGTACCGCATGACGAACCCGCCCAGATCGTAGCCTATGCCGCCCAGCGTGGTGCCGCGCACGCCGGACTCCATCGTCCACCCGCGCGCGTCTCGCAGGTTGGCATCCGTGCGCTCGGTCGCGGCCTCCGGGAGCACATCCTTCAGGATCATCGGACGATACGACTGGCTGAATCCCCCGTACCACTCGGCGGCCGTCGACAGCCGCAGCGATGACCGCACACCGAACAGCGGAAAGGCGTGCCGAATATCACGCGGTGTGTTGGCCGGATCGTAGTACGCGAGTCGTCCGGTCATGCGCGTCGTGCCGCGCTCCACGCGCGCACCCGGCACCAGTGTCCAACGCGGCGTCAGATGGACCTCCGCCTCCGCGTACCCAGCGAGATTCCTCGTGCGATAGTGAAGATCCCGTTTGAAATCGCCGCCGGACTGCACGTCCAGCGCATAGTCGCTTTCGCTGGAACCGACGCCCTGCTGTCGTCGCCGCAAGTCATTGTCGGCGATCGCCAGACCGCCGCTAAAGGTGACGCGGCGACCAGCGACCGACGCGTCGTGCTGCGCGCGCGCTTCTATCGTTCGCGTGGTGTATCGATCAATGTCCACCTGTCGCGCGCTCCAGACACCGCTGCTTGTGGGCTCATCCGGCGACGTCGCAAAGCCGCCGACAGCCACGCTGCTTCGCGTGCCAAAGACGCCTGACGCGACCAGTGAGGCACGCGTACCGGCGGAGGGCCGCCAGGTCAGTGTCAACGATGGCACCGTGATGTCGGGACTGTACCAGTTTCGCGAGCGTGTACTGGTTCGGGGATTCGCCGCGAACATGGCGTCCGTCAGCGGTCCAGGCAGCTGATACACATAGTGCGTACGACCCGCTTCACCGCGAAGCGAAAGCGTAGACGTGAGTGGCATTGAGGCACTCAGGTATTGCGCACCGAACGTGGACCGTCCGTTCTCCCGATAGCCATCCGACCGTCGCACGGACGCATAGCCATAGTATGTCACGCGTCCGACCTTTCCACCCAGCGCGTTCCATGTGCTGATCAGACCATACGAACCGGCGGTGGTGCTGGACTCGAAGCCCGCTGCCCGCGTCGTGTCCGGCGACTTGATGACATAGTTCAACAAGCCACCGAACTGTGAGCCGTACTGCAGCGACGCCGTGCCGCGAATCAACTCCACGCGTTCGACCGCTTCCATCGGCGCACTGTAGTGGCTCGCCGGGTATCCGTACTCGTCAGACACGGTTGGCACGCCGTTCTGTCGAACGTTGAACTCCCATGACCGATGCGGATCAAGACCGCGGGTGGCGATGTTGATCTGATTGCCTGAACCGTCCATGTCGTACACGAAGACACCGGGCACTTCGGCGAATATCTGACGCGCGGACTTTTCCGAGAGGTTCGCCGTCATGCCGGCCGTGCGCACGACCTCGCTCTTCGAGCCGGTGGTAATCATTCCCGCCGTCAGCCGCGGCGCGGCGGTGACGCCGCCGACAGTACGCGTCGCTTCGATCCTCACGCCCGTCAGCAATTGCGCCAGCGAGTCTGCGGCGGAACGCTTGACCGTGTCGCGGGCGACCTGCGCCGACAGCGACGACGATGTTACGAGGCACATCACGATGACCGCAGCTCGCTGGCAGCGCATCCACATAACGGCTATCGCCCTCCCGGCTTCGCGTTCGATCCATTCGGGCCGATGGTGCGCTCGAACAACTCGAAGATGCGTCGATACTCATCAGTCCAACTCGTTGGCCGCGTAAACCCGTGATCTTCCACCGGGAACACGGCGAGGTCCCAGTCGGTCTTGCCCAGCTCGATCAATCGCTGCGAGAGCCGCACGATATCCTGGAAGTTCACGTTGGTGTCGATCATGCCATGCAGCATCAACAGCGGGTCTTCGAGACCCTGTGCATGAAAGATCGGCGACGAGCGATGATAGGCGATGGAATCGTTCTGCGGCAGATTGAGAATGGCTCCGGTGTATCCGTGGTTGTAGTGCGCCCAATCGGTGACCGAGCGAAGGGCAGCGCCGGCGCCGAAGTACTTGGGTTCGGTGAAGAGCGCCATAAGCGTCATGAATCCACCGTAGCTGCCACCATACATGCCAATGCGCTCGGGATTGACGCCGTGATTCGCCGTGAGGTACCTGGAACCATCCACCTGGTCCTGCAGATCGCGTCCACCCATGAACCGGTAGATCGCCGTGCGCCAGTCGCGACTGTACCCCGCACTGCCACGGTAGTCGATATCGAGCACCGTGTAGCCCTTCGACGCGAGGTAGTGATTGAACATGTACTCGCGGGGGTACGAGCTCTTCCAGTAATGATGGATATTGTGCATGTAGCCGGCACCGTGCACGAAAATCACCGCCGCGCCGTTCGATGGCACACCGAAGTCTGCCGGCTTGTAGATGTGCGCCGGTACCTTCACACCATCCGACGCCGGAATCATCACCAGTTCCGGATCGCGCCAGTTGTACGACAAGAACTCGGCCGTCGGCGACGTGGTAAGGGCCGTCGGCATCGTTGCGGCACCGCGCTTCACCAGGAACAGTTCAGGCGGACGATTCGTGCGTGAATACACATCGGCCATCCACTG
>JBEBIR010000551.1:0-3005 GCA_040080315.1 Gemmatimonas sp. | reverse complement strand
AGTTCGCCGGGTCAGCGCTGCGCTCGCCGCACGATCCGCACGGATTCGATCACATCTCCTTCCTGAACGCGGTCCATCACATCAAGCCCCTTGAGCGTGGTCGCAAACACGGTGTAGTCGTGATCGAGTCGGAAGTTATCCACCAGATTGATGAAAAGCTGCCCATCACCGGTATCGCGCCCGCGAGTGGAAATTCCCAATGTGCCGCGCGCATGACGCGCGAAACCAACCTCGTCGCGCATGAAGGTCGTCGTCAGTGCATCGTACTCGTCAGCGCCGGGACTGCCGCCCTGCAGCACAAACACCGGGACGATGCGATGCCACGTGAGTCCGTTGAACACGCGACGCTCGGCCAGTTGCACAAACGTCGCCACCGTGACCGGCGCGTCATCGGGCAGCAGGGCGATTTCGATGCTGCCCAGTCCCTTCAACTGGATCACCGCGGTGGCGCCGCGCAGTGCGCGTAGCGTCGCCTCAGTGGGGAACGATGTCGGTGCATACCGTGTGGTCACCGGCTTCGTGGGAATGTGCGCGCGCTCCGAGATAATGGTGGCCGCCAGCGCCGCCACGTCGGGGTCGATGTCGCGCGTGAGTGGAGTGAGTCGCATGGCCGACGCCGAATCGGCGCCCTCCTGCAAGCGTTGCAGCAGCGCGATGCGCGGATCACGATTGGTGACAACGCGCATGGTCGAGAGTCGCAGGAGCGCGTTGACAATCGGACCGACAGTGCGCGCGAGCGCCGGCGAGCCCTTGAAGTGCGTCGCGCCGGCCAACACCAGTCCGGAGTGTGCGCTGCCGAGCGCGCGCAACGCATCGTCGTCGGTGGACAGCGCCGCGATCGCGACATTGGGTGCGGTGTCGCGCGCGAGACGCGACAGCACCGTATTGTCCTTGAGCGCCTTCGCGGCGGTGGCAGCGTGTGCGCGAGCCTGCCACACGTTCGATGCCGCCAGTGCCGGCAATCCCGCCTTGGCGAGAGTTGTGTCGACCTTCGTCAGCGCAAGCAGGGCACGCGTCCGCACACGCCAGTCGAATCCGCGGCGCATCAGGGAATCGATCAGCGCAACCGGGCACTTCTGGTCACCCAGCACGTCGATTGCGGCAAGAACGACATGCTGACTCTCGTCGCGCACACCGGTTATGGCGCGCTCGCACGTACCCGCCACTCGCATCGCTTGATACCGCACCAGCGGCGATGTGTCATCGGCCCACTGCCGCGAACCGAGCACCGCGAGACGCCGTACCTGCGCGCTCGTGTCACTGAGCGCCACTCGCAGCGTGCTCGAGTCGCGGTCACCGCCCAACGCGAGCGCGATCAGCAACAACTGTCGAATCTCGGCGCTACCATTGTCGCGCACCGCCTGACGCATCGCGCCGACCGTTTCGCTGGACGGGCGTGAGGCGCGGCCGGTACGACGCAACAGCGACTCCAATCCGCGCGCCGCACCGGCGCGCGCTGCGGCATCGGGTTCGCGCAGTCCAGCCGTGAGTGCTGCCACCACTGCGGCTGACGGTGGAACCGCGGGCGCACCCGGCCGAGCGGCTGGTGATCGGCCGATGGTCTCGTACAGCGCGGCGCGCACGGTCGCGTCACGCTCACTGGACAGCACAGTGGCAAAATCGAACGAGGCGCTCATCTGCCCGTACGCGTTCAGGGTCTCGCGACGCACCGATGCCGCCGGAGACTTCAGCAGCGGTGCGATGTGCGACGCGTACTCGGCTCGTTCCATGCGTCCGAATGCACGCGCCGCCAATCGCTGCAGTACTGTATCCCGACTGGCCACGGCCGCGTCCAGCACGCGCGTGTCGGTGCCGCGGGCGTATTCAGCGGCCAACACCTGATAGACCGTCGGGGCGGGTGGGGTAGTCGTCTGGAGCGCGATCGCAGCAAGCAGCCACATGGCGGATATCCTTGTTGGAAATGGTCAGCGCCGAATATGGTTCACGAGGCGACACTTCGCAGGAGGGCCGGACGCGCCATATTTTGACCATCCCGCCGATCGGAGCGATCAGCATGCGCGTGAACCTGCCGTCTATCAGCATCGTACTGACCTCCGCGCGACGCGCGGCCATGCGATTTCCGTTCCTGCTGTTTGCCGCAGGCACCACTACACTGGCTGCGCTGCTGTTGACTCGTACGCACCCCAACGAGGCACTCTGGCTTCGCGTGGCAGCCCCGGCGTCGCTGGGATTGCCATTGCTGTTTGCGGTCACCATGCTGGCGGACGCGCGTGCCTATTCGTGGCGACAGTCGCTCGCCGCGCAGGGTGTGGCAATGCTCGTGCTCGTGGGGATTGGATTCGCGTGGCCCGACTGGACGAACAGCGGGCGCGAACTGCGCTACGCACTGTTCAGCGTGGCGTTCCACTTGTCTGCAGCATTCCTGTGTTACATCGGCCAGGACGCTCCCAACGGATTCTGGCAGTACAACAAGGCGCTCTTCCTGCGAGCGCTTACCACGGCGTTGTACGCGGTGGTGTTGTTCGCGGGACTCGCCGCAGCGGTCGGCGCGATTGACGTGCTGTTCAAAGCCGAACTGGACCAGAAGATCTATGCTCGGCTGTGGATCGTCGTCACGTTCGCGTTTGGCACCTGGTTCTTCACGGCCGGTATCCCCGAATCGCTTGCGTCGCTGGACACGCGCACCGACTATCCTGACGGTCTGCGAAAGTTTGCGCAGTACCTGCTGGTTCCCCTCGTCGTGGTGTACCTGCTGATCCTCACCACGTACCTCGGCAAGGTCCTGCTTACGCGTGAGTGGCCGTCGGGATGGATCGGGTATCTCGTGTCGTTTGTGACGATCACCGGCATGCTGGCCTGGCTGTTGGTGCGTCCTCTGGAGGACCGCGACGAGTATGCGTGGGTGAAGCGATATACGAGGGGTTTCTACTTCGCATTGTTGCCCGCCATCGGAATGCTGTGGGTGGCGTTGTTCAAGCGCCTCTCACAGTATGGCATGACCGAGCGTCGGTACATCGCGATGGCCGGGGCGTTGTGGCTGACCA
>JBEBIR010000550.1:0-3008 GCA_040080315.1 Gemmatimonas sp. | reverse complement strand
AGCGGAAGCGGACGCAGGTCAAAGTCCTCGAAGGCCAGCAGATCGAACACAAAGAATGTCGACGGCAGTTCTACAGCCGCGCGTCGAATTTCAAGGGTTGACGACAGTCGGCCGCGCCGCTGCAGCATCGAGAAGCTGGGCTTGCCGGCCGCATCCAACACCACAACCTCACCATCGATAATGCAGTCGGCAAACGGGAGCGCCTTGATGGCGCGCGCAATTTCCGGAAATACCGACGTGTAGTCGTTGCCATTTCTCGTCAGCAGCAGCGCCTCGCCTCGCGACTTGGCCGCGATGAGGCGATACCCGTCGAGTTTGAGCTCGAACAACCAACCGTCGCGCGTGAACGGGGAATCGGACGGTTCCGCCAGCATGGCGTCCACCGACCGGGGATCCACGCGAACGCGCAGTGCGGCGCTCTGTTCAAGCGTTCGACGTAACGCACCCGCCGAATTCCGACCCTCCTTCACCTCCTCCACGGTCAGGCCCGATAGCACCGACTCTTCAGGAAACTGATCCCCTGGCGTCCGCACCCACTCGTCGCGCTCCTTGAGCAGCAGCCAGTCTCGCTCGCTGGATTTGATTTTCACCAGCGCCCATTTCCCGTGCAGCTTGTATCCCCGAAACTCGAACAGCAGCTTGCCTTTCACGAGCCCTTCGCGCCAATCCTCCAGCGGTACCCACTCGCCGCGATCCCACACAATGATGCCGCCGGCGCCATAGTTGCCCGAGGGAATGATCCCCTCAAACTCACCGTACTCCAGCGGGTGATCCTCCACCTTCACCGCGAGCCGCTTGTCGTTCATGTCGTACGACGGCCCCCGCGGCACCGCCCAGGAACGCAGGACACCGTCCATTTCCAGACGCAGGTCGAAATGCAACTGTCGTGCGGCGTGCTTATGCACTACGAACAGGCGGCCCGGCACATTGGAGACGGTTCCCACGGGCTCAGGCGACGTATCGGCCGAGCGCTTGGCGCGATACGCGGCAAGGCTGTCAGGCGGCGCGGCTTGTGGCTCGTCGGTCCCGTCGGTCATAGTTTAGGCGAGCGGTTCACGCGTTTCATCCTGTCACCAGTACATCCATGGCAGCCCGATCAATCGCCAACGCCACGATCTCCTTCGGACTTGTTTCCGTTCCCGTCAATCTGTACTCGTCGGCGGAATCGAAGGTGAGTATCTCGTTCAACATGCTGCACAAGAAATGCGGCTCGCGCCTGAAGCAGCAGTACATCTGCACGAAAGACCAGG
This sequence comes from Gemmatimonas sp., assembly GCA_040080315.1. Classification (GTDB taxonomy): domain Bacteria; phylum Gemmatimonadota; class Gemmatimonadetes; order Gemmatimonadales; family Gemmatimonadaceae; genus Gemmatimonas. The sequence goes on along the minus strand of JBEBIR010000550.1, from coordinate 1,758 downwards.
AAATCGTCACGCGCGACGACACGGTCAAAGGCTACGAGTTCTCCAAGGACCAGTACGTGATTCTGTCGGTCGAAGAACTCAAGGCGCTGGATGAAAAGGCGACCGGCGCCATCGACATCATCGAGTTTGTGCCGCTCGCCAAGGTGGAGCGCGTCTATCTGGAGAAAGTCTACTATCTCGGCCCCGACAAGGGAGGTGACCGCGCCTATCGCTTGCTCGCCGCCGCGCTCGAGGAGACCGGTCTGGCCGCGCTGGGACAGTATGCGGCACGCGGTTCACAGTACCTCGTGCTGCTGCGTCCGTCCAACGGCGTGCTGGTCATGGAGCAGTTGCACTACGCCGACGAAATCCGGGCAACCACGGAAGTCACCGTTCCTGCCGGCGACATCAAGCCGATGGAACTGGCCATGGCCAAGCAGCTCATTGCCCAGACAGCCAGCGAGACGTTCGACCCCGAGAAATACAAGGACACCGTGCGCGAACGTGTCATGGAAGCGATACAGCGCAAGGTGGACGGTCAAGACATCACCTCCGACGCCAAGCCCGAGGGCGGCGGCAAGATTCTCGACTTGATGGAGGCACTCAAGGCCAGCCTCGCAGCAGCGCCGGCCGACAGTGAAGCCAAGGAAGGACGGAAAGCGTCGTGATTCTGCACGCCGGTACGAGCGGCTACGCCTTCAAGGAGTGGAAGGGTTCGTTCTACCCGGACGATCTCAAGGACGATGCGATGCTGTCGCACTACGCGTCACAATTCCCGACGGTCGAGATCAACAACACCTTCTATCGTTTGCCCAAGGAGCACGTATTGCTGGATTGGGCGTCGCAGGTACCAGACGCCTTCACATTCGCGATCAAAGCCAGCCAGCGCATCACGCATCACGCGCGGCTCAAGCCCGAATGCGCAAGCGCCGTGGAGTTCCTGCTCAAGAACACGGCGTCGCTGGGCGATCGACTCGGGCCGATACTGTTTCAGATGCCACCGAATCTCAAGAAGGACTTCGCTCGCCTGCGCGCGTTTCTGGAGCTGTTGCCGGTCGATCGACGCTACACGATGGAGTTCCGGCACGAGAGCTGGTTCGACGACGAAGTGTTTGACGCGTTGCGCGCGCGTGACATTCCGCTCTGCATCACGGAGCAACCGGAGTTTTCGTCGCCCGTGGTGGCGACGGCGACGTGGGGATACGCCCGCTTGCATCGATTCGACTACGACGCTGCGGCGTTGACGGCTTGGGCGGTTCGACTTGGCGCGCAGCCTTGGGGCGACGCGTACGTGTATTTCAAGCACGACGAAGGGGAGGGGTCGGGACCGCCAGCGGTGGAAGCGTTCATCGAGGCGTGGCCGGCGTAAGCCAACCGCGCGTCACGTGGCCAATCTCCTCCATGACCTGCGCATCCGTTCGCCCCGTCGACTTGAGCACATGAAAGCTGTGATCGGCACCCTCCACCCAGTGCATCTGCCACGGACAGGTGACCGTCGCGAGCGCGTCCTCCATCAGGGACGGCGTGCACAGTGCGTCGCGCGTTCCGTTGATGCAGAGAGTGCGCATCCGAATCTGCGGCAAGTGCGCATCCCGCAGCTTTTCCGGTTGCCCGGCCGGATGCAGCGGATAGGCCAGCAACAACAGACCATCGGCGCCGAAACCGTCTGCCGCCAGCATCGAGGCGGCGCGTCCACCCATTGATCGTCCGCCGATCAGCAACCGCCTCGGCGTCAGGTGCTCGCGCGCGAATGCGACCACGGCCGCCGTCGTCTCCATC
>JBEBIR010000055.1:0-12965 GCA_040080315.1 Gemmatimonas sp. | reverse complement strand
TCGTACACCGGATCGAGCACACTGCGTCGCACGTCAATTTGCGCGGCGAGGTGGCAGATGACATCGAAGCGCCCGTCGCGCACCAGCGTCGCCGCCTCGGGCGTGGTGATGTCGCCTTTCACAAACCGCGCCGACGGCGGCAGGTTTTCTTCGCGACCACTCGACAGATCATCGAGCACGGTGACGTCCCACTCATTGGCGGTAAATCGATCCGCAACATGCGAGCCAATGAAGCCTGCACCACCCGTCACCAGTACCGTCTTCGCCATGCCGTCACGTCCTCACGCCAAGGTTGTCACCACCCTCTCACCCCATGCGGCGATAGCACTCCACGGTCGCTGACCTGTAGCTGCGCAGTATCGCTCGGCTCAATGAGACGATCGGAATCCCGCAATGTACACACGCGCTCGCGACAAGGGGTCGCGAGCGCGTGCTGTGGTTTTGTGGAGAAATACAGAACGTGAGGTTCATCACATGGACGACCCTCACGCAGGGTCGCACACGCGCCGATCGAGTGACTACGGCAGACGCGTGATGCGACGGGCCCGCACGCCGGACGCGATGTCCGGGAGCGACTGCGCGATGACGATGGCCGAGCTCCCGGTAGCATCAACACGCACCACGCGCACCACGGCGATCCGCTCTTCCGCGCCGGCTGCCCCGCGACGCACGAGTGCGAACTGCTCGCCCGCCTTCACCCCCTGAGACTGTCCGGCTGCCAGCACTACGTAGCTCTGGAGGGTCGGCAAGAGTTCGCCGGCATCGATCCACGCCACGGTGGTCTCGACATCACTGCCGGTCACACGTTCGGGATGTCCTCCCACGTCGGCCGCACTGCCTTCAATCGGGAACAACGCGTCGCCTTGCTCGATGACACCGGTTATCGACCGCACGTAGGCGTGCACTCGTCCGGCGTCCACTTTGGTCACCTGCAGCACGCCGGTGGGGACACCAACGGCGACACCCGGCGCGTACTGACCACCGTTCTTCACGACGATCAGGCGGGTACCCACGGCGAGCGTGGCGCTCGCAGGAGCCCTGATCTCGAGCTGATCGGCGAGTTGCATGCGCGTCGAGGCGGGCAGTGTCGAGCCGGCGTCATCGAGACGTCGAACCACGCTTCCGGCCTGCACCCATCTCCCATCGGCAATCGGAAACGGCGCGGCGGCATACTCGCCGTGGCGAGGCGCCACTTCCGCGTGTTGGAGAACCGCCTGTGCGGATGCAGCGGCGATGCCTGCGTCGGGAACGCGCAGCAAGAACACCGTGGGGCTTTCACCCGCCGGGCGCGCCAGTCGCAAGTCTGCGGCATCGACCAGTCCAATACGAGCCGGCGTGCTGGTCAGCAATCGCTCCGCTTTCACCTGTGGACGCAAACCAATGAGCGGTGTCATGCTGGTGGTGTCTTGCGCGGCGGCGATGTTCTTTGGCATCTCAACAGAGGCCGCCTTCGCTGCTGTCGCTGCACGTCGTGTCGCGGTGGCCGGAGCATTTGACTTCCCCGCCGTCTGGGCGGAAAGCGCTCCCGAGGGTCGAGCAACGACAACCGGACCCGTCGTCACAGGTGCCGGCAGGGGCGGCAACGCGGGTGTCGTAGCAACCTTCGGTGTCGTGGTATCGCTCGCAGCCGGAAGGGCCGAGACTGCCGAGACGACCGAGGCGGCGTCACGGCGCGACGGCATGACCAACTTCGTGCCGATCCGGAGCGCCGATTCACTCGACAACGCGATGCCATTGCGTCGGGCCACCGCACGCCACTGGTGGCCGTCACCGTAGTATCTGGTGGCGATGCTCCACAGGGTCTCGCCGGCTTTGACCACATGCGTCGAGGACGCGGTGTCCTGTTTCGTCGGCGCCTTGGCAGCTTGCGACTTGGGCGGCTGCACCGTGTCAGCGCCCGTCGTGGCAGCGGGCGCGGTTGGCGACTCCTGGCCGCGAAGCACCACGGGATGCCAGAGAAGCAAGAGCGCCAGGGTGGCTACGACTGCGACCACAACACGAACCAGCAGCATTTGCGCTGCGGACGGTTCAATGGTGGATACGTGCGCCTGTTCAGAGCGCATTGGCGAGCCTCACGGTGGAAAGACCGGTTCCCCGCACCATCGGCGGAGCAACCCAGGTCCGTCCGACATTTAGGTGGACGGTTCCCAACGGCAGACGCGTGCCGCGCACGCCCGTCACGTGCGCGGCATTACGTCTGTGGCCCTGACCGTTTCAGAACGGCAGATCGTCGTCTTCGTCTTCCAGAGCGCCTGGGAAATCGCTGAAATCATCACCCTTTGCTCCGGCACCTGCTGCCGCAGCGGGCTTCGCGCGAGCCGGCGCGGCGGAGCGACGCGGAGCCCCACCCTCCATCTCGTCACCACCACCCGGTCGACCGCCCAGCAGCATCAGTTCGCGCACCCGGATCTCGGTGGTGTACCGCGTCTGGTTCTCCTTGTCCTGCCACTGGCGATACTCGATCTCGCCCTCGACGTAGATCTTCTCGCCCTTCTTCACGTAACGCTCCACCACGTCGGCGAGCCCGGAGCCCTTGCTGTTGTTCCAGACCACACACCGATGCCACTCGGTTTTCTCCTGCTTCGCGCCACTTTGGTCGTTCCACGTGCGACTGGTCGCCAGCGAGAATTGGGCGACCTTGCTTCCCGTGCCCACAGCACGAATTTCAGGATCGCTTCCGACGTTTCCAATCAGAATGGCTTTGTTCAGACTGCGGCTCACGGTGCCTCCTCGCTCAGCGGACATTGGACCGGCTTCGAGACGCTCGCGCCGGGGTTGGTGGGTAAGCTAGGAGGGTTCGCCGGAAGCACCAAACCCGCGCGTTGCACCGCCATGCTTATTGTTGCGGACCGTCCGTCGAGGCGCTCAGTGCGCTCAAAATCACTGGCCTTCGGGGCGTTCCCACCGCAAGACTAGCGCATCCTCCAAGGGCTCGCGGTAGTAGGCACGACGCCGGCCCACCGGATTGAACCCCCGGGAGGCATACAAACCGCGCGCGGCGTCGTTGGAGAGACGCACTTCGAGAAAGACCGTGGCCAGTCCGAGCGCCGCCGCCGCGGACAGCGTCTCATCGAGCAGTCGCGCCGCGATACCTTTGCGACGCGCCGTCGGGGCCACCGCGATGTTCGCAATCTCGCCTTCGTCCAGCACGTGGAGGAGAATGCAATATCCGAACACTGCGCCGCGCGAATCGACCGCCACGGTCAGTCGCGCGTACGCCTGCGCCAACAGGTCCGTGAACGCTGACGCTGGCCACGGATCGCTGAACGCACGCTGCTCAATACCCGCCATGTCGCGCACGTCGTGCGCAGTGGCCAGCCGCAGCGTGAACGGTCCAAGCGTTTCACTCACCTTCATCCCTGTGGGGGAAGCGCGCGTTGGTGCGACGCCTCCCACTTAACCTGGGCTTCGGCGAGTCGCCCATACACTGGCTCCCACAACTCCAATTTCACCGGCGGGCGCATCGCCCACTCATAGACACGAGCCAGGCGCGCGGCGTCGGGCACAACAGGCGTTTCGTGTTCCGACGCCGACGCCCCAAGCACCACCAGCCGATGCCGACTCGGCGCCAAGACCGCAAGCGCATCCGTCGAGACGCGCGCCACGTCGCTGTCGGCGCGCACGCACCGCGCGTCATCAATCGTGACCAGCATGGCGTAGCGCTCCGCGCGCAGCGCATCGGAGTGCACCACATACTCGCCCGGATCGTCGTGCGCGGCCGCCGCCAGTAGCAGCGACGACACGGCGTGCAGCGGGACGCTACCCGCGTGCGCGAGTCCCTTGGCGATGGCGGCGGCGATACGCAACGACGTGAAGCTCCCGGGCCCGCTGCCGCACACGATCGACGCCAGCGCGCGAGGCGCGACGTTCGCCGATTCGAGTACTTCCAGAATCGCGGGGAAAAGGGTGTCGTCGCGCGAAACACCCATCGCACAATCGACGCGCTGTACTACCGAAGTGCCGCGAAGCAATGCCACAGACCCCAGCGCGCACGATGCCTCGATGACCAGAGTATGGCCGACAGCCTGTTCTTCCGGCGCTGACGAGTTCATGGGCGGAGTGGCGACGCGCGACGTAGCATCCAGCACGATCTCCTCGCGCGCGGCGCGCGGCAAGGGCACCGCGCAGGGTCAGCGGCCCGGCCTGATATCAGGCGGCCACGATCGCCAAGTCAGTCGGTTCGTGTCGCGTCGCCGACGACGCACCCATTCGTTGCAGCGTGTCCTCGGGCCCGCCATTCGACGCCGCCAGTTCGGCAAACACACCGCGCTCGGCGAGCGTGGTGGCCGCGTCCAGGAGATCACCGTCGAAGGCCGTGTTGCGATCAGGTCCCATGATGCCCAAGACCTTCTCAATCGGCAACGCCTCGCGATACGGCCGCTCGGCAGTCAACGCTTCGTACACATCGGCAATGGCTAGCACGCGTGAAGTAAAGTCCAGCTGATCATCACTCAGCCCCCACGGATATCCGCGGCCGTCCAGGCGTTCGTGATGATGCGCGGACGCGGCGGCAAAGTGGCGGAAGGCGGGCACGCGTTCGAGAATCTGCAACGTCCATCGCGGATGCTTCTTGACTTCGTCCCGCTCCGGATCGGTCAACCGACCGGGCTTGTCGAGAATCGTGTTCGACACACCCAGTTTCCCGATGTCGTGCAGCAGACCGGCGCGTAGGATGTCGCGCGCGACGTGACCGTTGGCTCCCATTGACTGCGCAATGGCAACCGCATAGCGCGCGACGTTGGTCGAGTGTCGATATGTGAATGGGGTCTTGGCGTCGATGACCGCGGCAAACGCGTAGGCGGTCGCGTCGAGCCGCGCTTCTGTTGCCAGGATCGGCGTGCTCCCCGGTTCCAGCGCAAGCACCGACTCACTCAAGCGGTCGGCGTCGGCAAGATGCGCCCACCACTGCCGGTCACGCTTCCACTGCACAATGCGCAACACCAACGACGGGTCGAACCAACGACCGCTGCGCTGCTCCAGCATGGTCAGCGCCGCGCGCAAACCCTGCTCGGTCCAGAACGCTTCAAACGTCTGCGAAATCAGCAACACACGCGAGAGCACAGGAATCTCCTCGCCCGCCAGTCCCACCGGATGTCCGAGCCCGCACCAGTGTTCGTCGACATGCCCGATCGCTTCCGAACTCTTCGCGGGAAACCCCAGCGCCACCGCAATCTGGGCGCCGCGCTCGCACCGCGCCTGAATGATGTCGCGCGTCATGTGCGGCGTCTGTGCAATGCGCAGGAAGTGCTGAATGCGCGCGATGGGATTGCGCCCCACACCACAGTTTCGCGCGGTGCGCATGGCCAGACGCCATCGGTCGTGCCAGTCGACCAGACGCATCTCGCGCTTGACGTTTTGATCAGACGAGCCGAACAACGACGCCATGCGCGCGGCATTGCTCGAACAGCCCGCGTCCTTCAGCAGCGCCGCGTAGTACAGCGCCCCCAGCGATTCCGCATCAAGTCCCAGTTCGCCACCAAGTCGCATGGCGATCAGCGCCGTGCGGAGGGTGTGACCGGGACGCTGCCCCTCGGTGAGATCCAACGCGTACGTCAGCGCGGAAATCACCTCGGCGAGCCGCACGGTATGTGTTCGCGGTGAGGGTGTTCGGCGAGCGTCTGGTGCGGACACGAAGTGGGGGCGAGGCGGATGTGAGCGCGCCGTCGCAGGCGCACCGGAAGGACTCCGTCCCGGGCCATCTGGTCACGCCTTCACCGCGCGATGTCAGCGTCCTCGCGCACTTCTCACCGACAGACTCCGCCGATCACCGTGCTCCGCATCGTGACGCAGCTCGATGGCGATCACATCGGGTGGCAGCGAATCCGCCGCGCGGTCCGGCCATTCCACCAGAAGAATTGAAGCACCGGCCACCAGTTCGTCCCATCCGAGCGCATCAAGTTCCGCGGCCGATCGCAGGCGATACAGATCAACGTGCGTCACCGGGCCACGCGGCGCGGCGTATTCCTGAATGAGCGCGAATGTCGGACTGGTGACGGCCGCCAAATCGGTCACGCCGAGTCCGGCGCAGATGGCGCGAGCCAGCGTGGTCTTGCCCGCGCCGAGGTCGCCCGAGAGTGTGACGACGGCGGGTCGCGGAAGCGCGGCGCCGAGCGCGCGTCCCCAGGCCTCGAGCGAGGCGAGATCTGGTGCGCGCGGTGCGCTTCTGCCAACAAGCTGCTCCAGCGAATCGGTGCGGATCATGTGGTCACCGTCCGCGTCGCCCGCCCGAATGCCGCATGGGCGCTGATCCTGGTGGTCGCTTGGCCGCCTTTGATTCACCGCGCGCCTGTGCTGGCTTCTCTCCCAACGCGGTGCGCACTTCGAACAGCTGATCGCGCAGACGCGCCGCCGCTTCGAAGTCGAGCGCCGTCGCCGCTTCGCGCATGGCAATTTCGAGTTCACCCACCAGCGTTTCCAGATCCTCACGCGATCGCGCCGCGCGCTCTCCGCCGATGGAGCGCGTGGCCGGCAACGCGGGGTCCTTCTCGGTGCGCGCATCGGCGACGCGGGTGATGAAGCGCACTTCGTCGACACTCTTGATCACGCCATGCGGCACGATGCCGTGCGCCGCGTTGTGCTCGCGCTGGATATTCCGTCGCCGATCCGTCTCGCCGATGGCGCGCTCCATGGACCCGGTGACGCGATCGGCGTAGAGTATCGCCGTTCCGGTGAGGTGCCGCGCCGCGCGACCAATCGTTTGGATGAGCGCCCGATCACTGCGCAGAAACCCTTCCTGATCCGCATCCAGAATGGCGACCAGCGATACTTCGGGCATATCGAGTCCTTCGCGAAGCAAGTTGATGCCGACAAGGACATCGAATTCACCGAGACGCAGGCCGCGCACGATTTCCATGCGCTCGATGGCGTCGATGTCGGAATGCATGTAGCGCACCCGCACGCCCATTTGTTGCAGATAGTCGGTGAGATCTTCCGACATCCGCTTGGTGAGTGTGGTGACCAGCACCCGTTCGCCGCGCCGCTCCCGCTGACGAATCTCATGCAGCAGGTCATCAACCTGCCCCTTCACTGGACGAATCTCCAGCACGGGATCGAGCAGGCCGGTGGGGCGAATGACCTGCTCGACCACGACACCTTCCGATAGCTGGAGCTCGAGTTCGCCGGGTGTTGCCGAGACGTTGATCAGGCGCGGCACCAGCGTCATGAACTCTTCGAATACCAATGGACGATTGTCCAGCGCACTGGGCAGGCGGAATCCATAGTCCACCAGTGTGAGCTTGCGCGCGCGGTCGCCGTTGTACATCCCACGAATCTGCGGAAGCGACACGTGCGACTCATCGACCACCACCAGGTAATCGTCCGGGAAATAATCCAGCAGACAGGCCGGTCGTTCGCCGGCCTCACGTCCGCTCAAATGGCGCGAATAGTTTTCGATGCCGGCGCAGGTCCCGATCTCGGCCATCATTTCCAGATCAAAGTTCGTGCGCTGCTCGAGTCGCTGCGCCTCAAGCAACTTGCCCTGCTGCTGCAACTCCGCGAGCCGTCCCGTCAATTCTTCCCGAATCGCCATCGCGGCGCGTTCGATGGTCGGCCGATTGGTGATGAAATGCTTCGCGGGATAGACCGCCGTGCGCTCGAGCGTGGCGATGGTCTCGCCGGTGAGCGGGTCGATCTTGGAAATACGCTCGATCTCGTCGCCCCACAGTTCGAGGCGCACCGCCTGCTCCTCGTACGCCGGGAAGATCTCCACCGTGTCACCGCGCACGCGAAACGTGCCGCGCTCGAACGCCACATCGTTGCGCAAATACTGGATACCCACCAGCGCGCGAAGAATCTCATCACGCGGGATCTGCTGTCCCTTGGCCAACGAGACCATCCGTTCACGATAGGCCACGGGGTCACCCAGTCCATAGATCGCCGACACCGTGGACACGATCACCACATCGCTGCGTTCCATCAGCGACGACGTGGCACGCAAGCGCAGCCGGTCGATATCCTCGTTGATGCTCGCGTCCTTCTCGATATACGTGTCGCTGGACGGCACGTACGCTTCCGGCTGGTAGTAGTCGTAGTACGAGATGAAATACTCGACGGCGTTGTTCGGGAAGAAGCTCTTGAGCTCTCCGTACAACTGCGCGGCCAAGGTCTTGTTGTGCGACAGCACCAAGGTCGGCCGACCCCACTGCTGGATGACGTTGGCGATGGTCATGGTCTTTCCCGAGCCGGTCACGCCCAGCAGCGTCTGGAACCGGTCGCCGCGCACTAAACCGCTACTCAGCTCGGCAATCGCGCGGGGCTGGTCGCCCGCCGGAATGAACGGCGACTGCAAAAGGAAAGGCTCGGCCATTTATTAAATATAGCACACGCATCGGCGTTTATTCGGGTGGCACCAAAGCGAGCTGGGCTATTCCTCGGAGGTGATCTTTTCGCGGCGTCCAACGGCACCAATGCCCTTCACCCGACGCGCAGCTTTCATGATCCGCTCCAAGTGCGCGAGGTTTTCCACTTCGACCATGGCCGATCCGCTGACTTTGCCGTCGATGGTCTTGAGCTCGAGGCTCTTGATGTCGGTACCGGTCGCGCTCACCGCGGCGGCCACATCGGCATAGAGTCCACGACGATCGATCCCCTCGAGTGCCAGTCGCACCACGAACCGCTCGCCGGCCATCTCGTGCCAGTCAATCTCCAGTCGGCGCTCAGGTTCATGCACCAGCAGGAGGAGGTTCGGGCAGTCGCCGCGATGAATGCTCACGCCGCGTCCGCGCGTGACGTAGCCCACCACCTTGTCCCCCGGCACCGGCTGGCAGCACTGCGAGTATCGCACCAGGAGTCCGTCTGCACCCTGAATGCGAATGCCTTTACCCGTGCCGCGCACGCGATCGACAATGCGCGCCAGCGTGCTGGGCTTCTCGACCACTTCCGGCGCGTTCTCGAGTTCCGGATGCAACGCCTTCACCACTTGCATCACCTGCACGTCACCCGCGCCCACCGATGCGATCAGATGGATCGCATCCTTCAGCTTGAGCTGCCGGGCGATCGGCAACAACGCATGATCATCCGCCTTGGGCAGTCGGCGACGCCGGAGTTCCCGCTCGATGATCTCGCGACCCAGCCGCATGGCCGACGACCGTTCCTCAAGCCGCAACATCTGCCGGATCTTGTGTCGCGCGCGACCCGTGCGCACATGCGACAACCAATCACGACTGGGTTTGGCATTCGGATTGGTCAGAATCTCGACCGTCTCCGAGTTCTTCAATTCGCGTGACAAGGGCGCAATGCGGCCGTTGATCTTCGCGCCGGCGCACCGCGCACCAACCTGCGTATGCACGGCGAAGGCGAAGTCCAGCGGCGTCGCGCCCTTGGGCAACTGAATCACGTCGCCGGTCGGCGTGAAAACGAAAATCTCGTCCTGATACAAGTCGAGCTTGAGGAACTCCAGAAACTCGCCCGGCGTCTCCGCATCGAGCTGCAATTCCAGCACCTGACGAAACCACGTGAGGTGCCGGTCGAGTTCATCGGAGTTCTTGCTGGACTCCTTGTACAGCCAGTGTGCCGCGATGCCGAAATCAGCCGTGCGATGCATGTCGCGCGTGCGAATCTGAATCTCGAACAGTTGCCGGCCCGGACCGAACACGGTGGTGTGCAGCGACTGATACCCGTTCGACTTGGGCTGCGCGATGTAGTCCTTGATGCGCTCCTGCACCGGCGTCCAGCCATCGTGAATCACACCCAGCGCGTGATAGCACTCCAGAATGTTCGGCACGATCACGCGGATGGCCAGCAGATCGTAAATGTCCTCATACGGCCGCTCGCGCTGCTGCATCTTCTTGTAGATCGACCACAGGTGTTTCGGTCGGCCCGTCACTTCCACGTCGATGATGCCGGCGTCGGTGAGGCGCTTTTCCAGCGGCTCCCGCATTTGCGCGATGAGTTCTTCCCGCTCGCCGCGTTTGGACGCCACCATTTTCGCCAACGTCTTGTAGGACTCCGGCTCCAGGTGCTTGAAGGCCAGATCTTCCAGCTCCCAGCGCATCTTCGCCATGCCAAAGCGATGGGCCAGCGGGGCGTACAGATCCCGTGTCTCCTGCGCAATGCGTCGCCGCTTTTCCGCGGCCAGCCACTCCAGCGTCCGCATGTTGTGCAGGCGATCGGCCAGCTTGATCAGGATGACGCGCGCATCCTTGGCAATCGACAGCAGCAGTTTGCGGTAGTTCTCAACCTGGCGCTCCTCCCGCGATGACAGCGGGAGGTTGGCGATCTTGGTCAGCCCGTCGACGATCTGCGCAATCTCGGGGCCGAACTCGCGCTGGACATCCTCGATCGTGATGTCGGTGTCTTCCACGACGTCGTGCAACAAACCGCTGGCCACCGTCGCGGTGTCCAGCTGCAGATCGGCGAGAATACGACCCACCTCGACACAATGCGACACGTACGGCTCGCCCGAATGACGCACCTGACCCGCGTGCGCCGCGTCCGAGAACTTGTAGGCACGCACGAGGAGCTCGTGATCGAGCTTCTCGTAGGCACTGTCGGCACTCGGCCCGAATCCGGGAATGACCTCGTGTAGCGCAACTGTCGTCACAGCAGACCTGCCTCCGCGAAACTCATGTATCGTCCACGGCCCACGATGATGTGGTCGTGCACCGGGATGTCCAGCAGACGCCCGGCCGCCACCAACTGCGCGGTCACCACGCGATCTTCCGCCGACGGCGTCGGATCACCACTCGGATGGTTGTGCACCAGTATTACGGCCGCCGCCCGCTCAGCGATGGCTTCGCGAAACACCTCGCGCGGATGCACCAGCGAGGAATTCAGCAAGCCACGCGTCACCAGCACATCCCGCTCAAGCCGATGCTGCGCATCCAGCACCGCCACATGGAACTCCTCCACCGGCAACTCCTGCAACCGCGGCGCGTACACCGCCGCCACATCACCAGGCCCGCGCAACGGCACACCGGCTTCCCGTGCTTCAAGCGACAGCCGTCGCCCGAGTTCCAGCGCGGCGTGCACCGCAGTCGCCCGCGCCTGCCCCACGCCACGCACTCGTGTCAGTGAAGCCAACGGCATCGCGGCCAACCGACCCAACGACCCGCCGGCTTGCGCCAGTACAGATTGCGCACACTGCAGGGCCGATCCCCCCGTACCCCCCGTCCCCAGAATCGTCGCGATCAATTCGCTGGTACTGAGCGCTTGCGCGCCCAGCGACCGCAAACGCTCCCGCGGGCGTTCCGTATGCGGCATCTCTCGAATAGTTAGCGCGGGTCGACCAGACTGGCTAGTCGGAATAATCACAAAGATGCTCCGAAAGGAATGATATTCGTCGGGTGAGCATCCCATGATGGTGCACTTTGAAGGCACAAACGGTATCGCCTCATTGCAGGCACGATCAATTGTGCGACGTAGACTGCGAGACCGACCGCGTAAGGCTGAGGCGTCCTTTTTTCACCGCAGAGGGCGCAGAGTTCGCAGAGGAAATCGCCGATTTGTTGCTGTACTCTGCGTACTCTGCGCACTCCGCGGTGAACAAGTTTCTACCGCGAAGGTCACGAAGGACCAATCCTGTTTCTGGCAGTTCCTTTGCGTCCTTCGTGTCCTTTGCGGTTGATTATTGTCGTTGATTCCATCGCGCGCGTCAGAAAGGGCCGACGAAATCCGTCGGCCCCTTCGATGGTCAACTCACTGGACGACTACTCGCCAGGAGGCCGTGGGATTGCGGTACGGCCACCACCGCCACCCGAGCTGCTCCCGGACGAACTGCTTCCGGACGAGCCTGAACCAGCGGACGACGTGCCACCACTTCCCGAACTGGTGGACGTCGGCGCGGTGTACGTGATCGGTCGATCACGAGTGTAGCCTTGCCCGTACACCGCGCGCCCGCGCGGCTCGGCGGGGGCACTCGGGCGCGAGACCACGATGACTGGACCGTTGCCGTTGTAGTAACCGGGGCCGTAGTAGCCGCCGCCGAAGGGGCTGCCATAGCCGTAGCCGTAACGCGAACCGTACTGATACCCGTACGGGCTCCAGCCGTAGTAGCGATCGGCACCGTACAGCCACCCCAATCCCATCATGCCGTAACAGTAGTCTTGCGTCAGCGAACATCCCGCCGGGCCGGCGAGGCGGCGATCATCCGCGCGCGTGGCTCGCGCCGGACGTCCTTCCGCGTCCAGACTCCCGTCGTTCCGTCGAATCACGAAGGTCTTCGGATTCGAAACAGCGACCAGCACGTCGATCACGCGCGAGGGCATGCCCGCATCGGCCAGTCGCACCAACTCCTTCCCCGTCAAATCAAACCCCTCACGACGACTGGTGAACCACGCTTCGGCGACCGTCGCGTCCACCAGCTTTGCCACTTCGAGAACGTCGTCGGTGGTGACCGGTTCTCCCGCCGCAGCGCGTGCCCACGCGGTGCCGAACGCTACGCTCACGCCGCTGGACCGCACCCATTCGCCACGGGTGTTACGCACGAACTCGGCATCCGCAACCCGATGCAGTCCGTTCGCACACGTGTAGTCCGACCGAACCGAAATGCGCTGTCCGTCCCCACTCGGATTGACGGCATCACTTCCTGTGCAGCCATCGCGCGACGGCGACAGACGCTTGCCCGACTCGTCAAGCATGGGTCGTTCGACGATCGCACCGTTGCGAATGCCCTCAAGCGCGATACCCGTGTCGCGGAACTGCGCGACATAGGTGGTGACACTACTGCCAACCTTCACGCTCTGCGCCTGCACCCACTGTCCGTCCGCGTCAATCGACATCACGCCACTTTCGACGCGCATGATGTTGCGCGCACAGGAGAACGTGCCGCGCAACATCAGCCGTCGACCATCCGCACTCCATGTCGCGGTTTCCTGACCCGAACAATCATCCACCGTCTTCGCCGTGGCCTGTCCCGGATCGATCACGGTGCGCTCGGTGATGGCGCCACCCGAGAAGTTGACCACTTCGACACTGGTCGCGTTGCGGCCGGGAACGATGCACAGCATCGTGGGTGCCGCGGCAGAAAT
>JBEBIR010000054.1:0-12989 GCA_040080315.1 Gemmatimonas sp. | reverse complement strand
CAAAGCCACCCGCTCTACGGCCGCGTGATGTACCGACACTATCGCGGACCCGACTACTACTCGTTCAACGCCGGTGGTGTGCACTTTGTCGGACTCAACACGGTCGACATTGACGACACCCGCTACTACGGGCATGTCGACAGTGCGCAGTTGGTGTGGTTGGAGCGAGATCTCGCGCTGGTGTCGCCGCGCACGCCGGTGGTGACGTTCAATCACATTCCGTTCTATTCGTCCAGTGAAACGGTACGCGGGTATGTCGAATCACCTCCCGCGCCAAGCCTCATCACCGTCAACGGCACGTCGCAGTATCGGCATACGGTCTCGAACGCCGCCGAGGTGCTGGCCCGGCTGAAGGCACACAACTATCCGTTGGCGCTCGCCGGCCACATCCACACGCGTGAACGCCTGCGGTTTGAAGGACTCGCCACGCGCTTTGATCAAGCCGCCGCCGTCGTCGCCCCCACGCCCGGCCCCGGCGTGATGTTCACCTCGGGCATCACCGTCTATCGCATCAACTCAGGTCGCATCGATGATGGGCGTTTCATACCGCTATACTGAGTACTCAGTACTTAGTACTGAGTACTCAGTACTGCGTCCGCAAACCGCTCGGCATCCGCCACTCGCAACCCACACACGCCGACGCGCACACCTTCGGGAATTGGCACCACAAATACCCCTGCTTCCATTAATCGCTCGGTCATCGTCATCGGCTGCGGCGTGTCAATCGTGATGAAGAACCCGCCGTCCCACGGCGCGCCGGCCAATCCCTTCGCGCGCAGCGCGGCATCCAGTGCATCGGCCCGTTCCGTCAGCACCGCACTCCAGTGCGCGTGTTCGCGTGCCAACGTCGCCTGGCCGTCGGGATCCGCGGCGAGGCGAAGTAACACGCTCATCGGCGCGCGCGCGCAGTTGGAGTACGTGCCGCGACAGCTGGTCGCCAGCGCGGCGCTGAGCGACGGGTCGGTGCACCACGGAAACACCAGCGCACCCGCGCGCGCACCGTACAAAGTGAACGCTTTGCTCAAACTCAAACTCGCCGCCACGAGCACGCGCCCCTCGGCTCCAAAGGCGCGATAGTCATCCAGCGCGGCACGCACCTGAGAGGCATCGCGCGCGTAGTCGAGGTAGGCGAAGTCCAATAGCAACGTCACTGGTCCAACGGCTGCGAGCTCACGCAGCATCTGCAACAGCGCGCGACGATTGGCCGTGCTCAGGCTGCGTCCCGTGGGATTGTGACAGGGGTCGTTGAGCCAGAGCAGCAGACGACCCTGCGAACGCAGAATGTCCTCCGCGCGCGCTTTCCATGTGGCGACATCCAGCGCACCACCAGCGGACGGGTAAGGCACGGTGTCGAGCACCACGCGATTCTCGATGGCCAGAGTCGCATACGGACCCCAGTACGGCGCGGCGGTGAGCAAACGCTGTCCCGGCTCAAGCAGGTTGCGCAGACTGACCGCCAACGCGCCCGTACCGCCGGGCGTCGCCACTCCCATGCCATAGCTTGAGAGCTCCGGCCAATGACGACGCGTCAGCGCCAGCAGGTACGCTGGGTCACCGCTGATCGGCGCATACGGTGCGATCTCCATCGGCGTGAGTTGCCGGTAACGCTCCATGACCGAATCGAGCACCACCAGCTTGCCCTGATCGTCCAGCAGTGCCCCGACGGTCGCGTTGATCACCGACACGCCGGCGGCGGCGCGCTGTTGCGCCGCCGCGTTCATCTTGAAAATGATGTCGGCGCCATCGAACTGGCGCCGACCAGGAACGAGCTGTTCCAGCGTGTCGTTCACGGACCCTTTGGCTTGGTCTCGATGGGTCGCACCGTCGGATAGTCGATGCCGAGTTGTTCGAGATACGTTTTGAACTTGGTCGGATCGTAGTAAAACTTCTGCAACTGCGGGCGATAGCGCGCCATGATGTCGGCGTTCAACCACGTGGGTGGCTTGTCCGACGGCCGAATGAACGGCTGATACTTGATGTCCTTCGTCTGCACGTCCTTGAAGTACGTCCAGGCGTCGGCGACCACCTTGGGTGTGAGCATGATGTCCAGCATCGTCAGGGCCTGCACCTTCGCACCGGCCAGCGCGCCCTTGTGCGCGATCGGTGTCGCCATTGAGATGGCGTTCGCCCAGTTGTGCCCGGGAAGCCCGGGAATGTTCGACGGGTAGCGCAGCGTGATCGTCGGCACGTTCCACGCCACGTCGCCGATATCGTCCGACCCACCGCCCATCCAGTTCTGCGGTGTCTCCGCGCCGCGGAGCTGGGAGTTCACCTGCATCGACAATCCGAAGTCGGGCGAGCCGAGTTCGCGCTGAATGCCCTTGGCCAGCGTCTGGTCCTTGTCGTCCCACGTCGGCATGCCAACCGTCTGCACATTCTTGTGCATCGCTTCGGCAATCGGCTTGCTGAAGTGCGCGGACCATCCCGAGCCAAGAATCATCACGGTATCAAGCTTGGTGTCCGTCATCATGGCCGCGCCCGCGGCGATCTTCTTGCCCAGCTCAAACAGGGCCATTGTCCGGGGATAGTCCTGCTCACGAAAGTAAAACCAGATGCTGGCCGTGCTCGGCACCACATTGGGCTGATCGCCGCCATCCTTGATGACATAGTGTGAGCGCTGCTGCAGCCGCAGATGCTCACGACGAAACTCCCACGCCTGTCCCATCAGCATGACGGCATCAAGGGCGCTTTGTCCGCGCCACGGCGCACCGGCGGCATGCGCGCTGGAACCACGAAAGCGGAACTCGGCCGACAGCAGCGCGCTCGATCCACTGGCGCCCCACGCCACACCGAGATCATTGCCCACGTGTGTGAACAGGGTCACGTCGGTGTTCTTGAACACGCCGGCCCGCACCAGAAACGCCTTGCCGGCCATCTGCTCTTCGGCGATGCCTGGCCAGAGCAACAGCGTGCCCGGAATCTTGTCGCGCTCCATCAGCTTCTTCACCACGATGGCGGCGACGATGTTGACGGCTTGCCCCGAATTGTGCCCTTCGCCATGACCGGGTCCGCCGCTGACCATGGGATCCCGATAGCCCACACCCGGCTTGTTGCTGGCCTGCGGAATGCCGTCGACGTCCGATCCGAGCGAAATCTCCGGCTTGCCCGAGCCCTGACTCCACTTGGCCGTCCATGCCGTGGGGATGTCCGCGACGCCACGTTCGACCTTGAAACCCTCTTTCTCGAGAATCCCCGTCAGGTACTTCTGCGATTCGAACTCCTGAAAGCCGAGCTCCTGAAACGAAAACAGCATGTCCACGATTTCCTGGACCTGCTTCGAGCGCGCGTCGACCATCGTCAATGCTTCGGCCTTGAGCTTCTCAAGGCGCGGATCGACAGGTGTCGACGCGGGTTTCGCTGGCTCCTGGGCAGAGAGCGGGGCACTTACCAGTGGCACGCCGAGTAGAAGGACGGCGGAACAGAGAGCGCGAACAGGGCGCGGGAAGACAGGCACGGCGAGTCTCCGGAAATACGGTCAGGGCGACGCGGGGATTGGGACTGTGCGAAGTTACGTCAGGAAACCCTCCCCGTCACTGGCGCGTACGGGTCCACAGATCCCGACAATCGTGTCGTTTCGCCGTGCCGATCGATCCCTTCCGACGCCTCCAGACGTGTCTCTTGCCGCCTCTACTCCCGCTCGTCGGCGCGTTTTTCGCTGGCCGTTCGCACTGCTGGTGGTGGTGCTCACCGGTCCTCGGATCAGCGCGCAACAACCGCCGCCGCCGCCGAAGCCGCCGACGAAGGCGCCAGCCAGAGATACCATGACCACGGACGAGCGCGCGCAGCTTCGGGAAGCATCACGGGACGCCCGCGCGATCGCCCGTCGTCGATTGAGCGGCGATAGTGTCACCCGTCGACTGCGGGCGGATTCGGCGATGGCCACCGCGTTCGGCTCGCCTGAGGCGCGCGCGATTCTCGAGAAGGCGCGGGAAGCGCGTGTGCAGCAGGACAGTGCGCTCACCGCCTACCGAGCCACGACCACGCAGCGCATGTCGGTCAGCATGGGCGTCCGTAAAGTCGGACTGGAGAAGTTGCTCTTTCGCGGCGACAACGTGTCGCAGATCTCCTGGAAACGCGGGGTGGGAGTGTGGGTGACGCCGATTGGCTCGCGCATCACGGTGCCAATGGCGGACCGCGTGGACGGCGACATGGCCGGTGCGGTGTCCATTCCCTACTACCCGGGGCGTGAAACGCTCTGGTTCCCGTCGTCGGAATTTGGCGTGGTGAAGAGCGATGTCGACGAGCGGGACATGATTCATCCGCTGGCGCGTGGCGCCGAGTACTACTATCGCTACGAGACCGGCGACTCGGTGGATATCCGACTGGAAGGCGGTCGGGTGATCAAGATTCGCGAGCTGCGCATCACCGCGCGTCGTCCGGAGTTTCGCCTGTTTGTCGGCTCATTCTGGTTCGATCGGGACGGTGGGCAACTGGTGCGCGCCGCGTATCGCATGGCCGCTGATCTCGAGATCTGGGATGTCGCGCAATCGGAGAGCAAGCTCGACGCGCTGGAAAGCCGGGAGGCGCGCACCGTGCGCGACTCTATTACCCGGGCGCGATTACCACGCGAGCTGTACGTCAAGGACTCCCTGTCATACGCGCGTCTCGATTCCGTGCGCGCCCGCAATGGCAACGACGACGAAGTCCCGGCGTGGGTCAGCGGCATGTTTCGCCCGGCCAAGGCCAAGCTCGACGCCATCTCCGTCGAATACGGACTCTATCAGGGAAAATTCTGGTTGCCGCGAGCGAACAGCGCGACGGCATCGGCGCAAGTCGGCTTCATGCGCGTACCATTTCGCATCGACGAAAAGTTCACATACGAGGAGGTGAATGGCGACTTCACGCTGGCGCCACTGCCGCCGCCGCGGACGCGCACCGTCGTGCGCGATTCAACGGTGCGTGACAGCACGGTCGTCATCCGGGAAGGATCCGGCGACGTGTCGGTCAGCGTGGGGGTTGGCAGTCCGGGACGTCAACCACGCACGTTGGGGGACAGCGCCCGCGCGGACTCCGTGCGTCTCGCGCGCATGCCCGAAAACAAGCGCCGTCAATGTGCAACCGACTCGGTCTGGACGCGCACCGAAACGCGGTATGAGGGCGCCTTGCGCGTCGCCTATTCCATGCCGTGCGACGAGAAGAAGCTCACCAACTCTCCAGCCCTTCCGCCGGCCTACACGGCCGACGAAGAGTTGTTCGACACCAAGAGTCGCGATGAACTCCTCGCCGCGCTTGACCTGTCGTTGCAGCCGGCATTCGGGCCCCAAATGCCGACGATTCGCACGGGCGCCGATCTGATTCGCTACAATCGCGTGGAGGGATTGTCGGTTGGCGTGCTGGCTACGCAGGTGCTGGGTGCCGGATACACGGCGACCGCGCTCGGGCGCATTGGACACGCCGATCTGCACGCCAATGGGGAGTTGTCGCTGGCCCGTTCCAATGGTCAACGCACAGTGACCGGCACGATCTTCCATCGGCTGAACGCGGCGAATCCCGAGTGGGGCGGCGCGCTCACATTGGGCGCGTCACTCCCGGCGTTCCTGTATGCGCGTGACGAAGGGTACTACTATCGCTCGATGGGCATCGAGCTCGGAGAAAAGCGCGAAGGGCGTCGCGGCTCGCTCGAATATCGACTGTTTCTCGAGCGCCAGTGGACGGCCGGGGACACCGATGTCGTCAACACGTTTTCGCTGGGGCGCGCATTCGGTGATCGTCGCTTCCGACAGAACATTCTCTCGGAACCGATTGCCGTGACCGGCGTGGCCGGCGCGTGGATGCGCGCGTTTGGCAACGATCCGGCGGGGTTCCGGTTCACCACGACCACGCGACTTGAAGGCGGTACCGGAACGTTCGAGTACGGACGCGGTTCGTTGGAAGGCTCGGTCACGCGCCCAATCGGGCGATTCGCGGCAGCGCTCACCGGGAGTATCGGTAGCTCGATCGGTCGGGTGCCGGTGCAGCGCAACTGGTACATGGGCGGATTGCGCACCGTGCGCGGGCAGATTGCCGGAACGCAATCTGGTGATGCATTCTGGCTGACGCGGGCCGAACTCGGGACGCGAGGCGGCGCGTTCAGACCCGTCGGATTCTTCGATATCGGGTGGGCCGGCAGTCGCACGGCCATCGGTCGCACGCAACCGCAGCGTGGCGCGGGCGTTGGACTGGGCTTGCTCGACGGGTTGTTCCGTATCGACGTGTCAC
Organism: Gemmatimonas sp.; assembly: GCA_040080315.1. GTDB lineage: Bacteria > Gemmatimonadota > Gemmatimonadetes > Gemmatimonadales > Gemmatimonadaceae > Gemmatimonas. The sequence goes on along the minus strand of JBEBIR010000054.1, from coordinate 6,791 downwards.
GCGGGCTGTATCCGTTCAAGCGGTGGCGGACCGACCTGTATCTCGAGGCGCCGTTGTAGTGGCAGTGGCGTGAAACCCGGTCGCGCGTTCGTCTGACGCGCGCGGGGCCTTGGTGCTATGCTTTTCGGGCTCGCAACAATCGCCGACGCCCGTCTCCCTGCGCATGGCTGCCGACTCTCCCCGCTCCGAACAAGCGAACGCCGACGTGTTGCTCTGGCAGACGAGCTATCGCGTCGCGCTCGCGCTCCTCGGTGGTGTGATTGCGGTGTCGTTGCGTTCGGCCGGTGTGCTGTCCCTCTCGCCCGTCGCGGACGTCACGATCGGTCGGGACGCCGCCGATTGGATGCTCGGCCTCGTGAGCGTGGTCTACGTGATACTGGTCATGGGCATCCGCTATCGCGTACGACAAACTCGGCGCGCCGGTCGGACGCTGTCCAGTCTGATGGTCGTGGCCGATCTCGCCGTGGTATTCTGGCTGGTGTTTCTGCTGGCCGCACCCCGCGACTACCATCGAGCGCTCCTGATCGCGCTGTTCTCATTGCAACTGACTCACGTCTACTTCGGGCGCACGCCGGCGTTGTTGATGCTCATGGCTATCGCCGCCAGCTATCTGCTGCTGATCGACATTGCCATTCGACACGCCGGTGATGTGACGTGGGGCGAGGCGCTGATCACCCTCAGCATCTTCGGCGTTGGTGCGATGCTCGTCATCATCGTGCAAAGCAGTCTCCATCAGCGCCTGGATACGCTGGTCAGCATCTTTGAGCGCGCCGAAGACGGTGATTTCGGCAATGAGTACGACGTGTCGGCGGACGGTCGTCCCGACGCGTTGACCGTGGTGGGGCGTGCCTACAACCGCATGCGCACGCAGATGGCGTCCATCGTGTTGAACGATGCGCTGTCCGGATGCGCCAATCGACGGGGCTTCGAGCAGCAGTACCGTCGGGAGTTGGCGCGTGCGGCCAGATCCCGCACGGATCTCGCACTCGTGTCGATTGATCTCGATCACTTCAAGCAGATCAATGACACGTACGGTCATCTGATCGGCGACCGCGTCATCATCGAAACGGGTGAACTGCTGCGCGCGAATGCCCGTGCCGAAGACATGGTCGCACGCACCGGCGGTGAGGAGTTCATCATCCTGGCGCCCAACACGAACATCGCGGGCGCGCATCATCTGGCGCTGCGCATTGTCGAAGCCTTTCGACGACGCAGCTTTGGCGAGCCCGAGGAAAAGATCCCGGTCACGGTGAGCATCGGCGTCGTGGCGGACGCTGTGAAGGATGAGAGCATCGCCGAGGATCTTCGGGCGCGAGCGGACGAGGCGCTCTATGCGGCCAAGCGCAGTGGCCGCAACCGGGTCGTGCTCTGGTCGCATGGACTGGATGCGTTGCGACTTGGTCAGCCGGGCGAGGGCGCCTCGGCACCAGCGTCGGCGCCCGCCACCCCTACGGCACGCGCATCGTCCCGTCGTTGATCAACACGGTCGCGCCACCCACGCGCACCGCGTCGATGCGACCAGCCGTCTTCTGCACCTCAAGCGAAAGACGACTGGCGCGCCCCATCTCGACTCCCTGCGCGACTTCCCATCGCAGGATCCCGTCACGCGGTGTGCGCGCCGCCAGATAGCCGGCGAGACACGCGTTGGCTGATCCGGTGGCGGGGTCCTCCGGCACCGCGGCGCCAGGCAGAAAGGCGCGCGCACGAATGTCGACTCCGTGCACATGCGCAGGCGTTGAGGGGTCAGTCTGCCCCTCGGTCATCGCGAAGATGAACGGCCATGATCCCCAGCGTCCAGCCAGATGACGCTCCCAGGGCTCCATGCGGATGCGCGCGCGCCGTACGGCATCGACCGATGCGAGGGGAACGATCAGCCACGGAATCCCGCAGTTCACCGTGCGCGGCGCGTGTGCGCCCCCCACGAAATCCTGCGGTGACAACGACAACACGTCCGCCAGCTGATCGATGGTCGGCACATCGTCGCGCTCCTCTGGCAGCATCGCGGTCGTGAGTTGCGCGTGCACCGGCACGCCGTTCTCAAGTCGGACGCGCACTGGCACGGGACCCACACCTTCACCCAATACCACCGTGACTTCGTCGCCACTCGCCGCGACCTCGCCCAATGCTACGAGCGCGTGCGCCGTGCCCACCGTGGGATGACCGGCAAACGGCAGTTCGCCTTCCGGCGTGAATATTCGCACGCGCCGCGTATGTGCCGGATCGTCCGGCGGGAAAACGAAGACGGTCTCGGAGTAGTTGAACTCCTTCGTGATCGACAGCAGCATGTCCGTCGACAACGCGTCGGCTCCGAACACGATGGCCAGTGGATTGCCCGTGAACGGAGCGGACGTAAACACGTCGGCGGTAACGTAGCGGAGCATACTCAGTACTCAGTACTCAGTACTTAGTACTTAGTCAAGGAACGGATATTTCCAGTCCAGTGGACTGGCGAATGTCTCCTTCACCGTCCGCACGCTCACCCAACGCATCAGGTTCATTTTCGAACCGGCCTTGTCGTTGGTGCCCGATCCGCGCGCGCCGCCAAACGGTTGCTGACCAACCACGGCGCCCGTCGGCTTGTCGTTGATGTAGAAGTTGCCCGCCGCGTGCCGGAGTGTCATCGACGCTTCACGCACCGCGGCTCGGTCTCGCGCGAACACCGCACCCGTGAGCGCATACGGTGACGTCCGATCGACCGTGCGCAGGATCTCGCTCCATTGTGCATCGTCGTACGGGTGCACGGTGATCACGGGGCCGAAAATCTCTTCGCACAGCATGCGATGCGCCGGATCGGCGGTCTCGACGATCGTCGGCTGCACAAACCAACCCTTGGAATCGTCGCACTCGCCGCCGGCGACGATCGTCGCACTCTGCTTCGCATCGTCGAGATAGCCCTTGATGCGCAGGAAGGCCTTCTTGTCAATCACGGCCGCCACGAAATTGCGCATGTCGCGCACGTCGCCCTGCTTCATCTGGGACATCATCGCCACACAGCGGGCCTTCACATCGGGCCACATCGACTTCGGCACGTACGCGCGGCTGGCGGCCGAGCACTTCTGACCCTGATACTCGAACGCGCCGCGCACGATGCCCACCGCGACCGCCTGCGGGTCCGCGCTCGGGTGAACGACAATGAAATCCTTGCCACCCGTCTCACCAACGATCCGTGGGTACGAACGGTAGTTGTTCATGTTCTTGCCCACGGTCTCCCACATGCTGTTGAACACGCCGGTCGATCCGGTGAAGTGCACACCGGCCAGGTCACGATGCGTCAGGGCGATGTCAGAAATCACCGCCGCATCACCCGGGACGAAGTTGATCACGCCGGGAGGCAGACCCGCCTCTTCAAGCAGCAAATAGATGTACCAGGCGGAGAGCATCGCGGTGGCACCCGGCTTCCACAGCACGGTGTTGCCCATGAGCGCCGGTGCACCGGGAAGGTTGCCGGCAATGGCCGTGAAGTTGAACGGCGTGACGGCGTACACAAAACCCTCCAGCGACCGATAGTCCAACTGGTTCCACATTGAATGGTCCGAACTCGGTTGCTCGTCGTACAGCTCCTGCGCGAACTGTGCGTTGAAGCGCCAGAAGTCGATCAGTTCGCAGGCCGCATCGATCTCGGCCTGATGCACGGTCTTGGCCTGGCCCAGCATGGTGGCGGCGAGCACCGTGTCACGCCACGTGGTCGTGAGCAGTTCAGCAGCGCGCAGGAATACGGCGGCGCGATCTTCCCACCGCCAATTCGCCCAATCCGCATGTGCGGCGGCGCAGGCCGCGATGCCCTCCTGTACGTTGGCGCGAGTCGCCTTGTGATACGTCGCGAGGACATGCCCATGGTCGCAGGGCATGGTGACTGTGCCGGTGTCACCGGTGAGGATGCGCTTGCCGCCGATGACCACGGGGATCTCGACGGTTTCTGCCGCCATGCGCTCCAAGCGCTTCACCAGCGACGCGCGCTCCGGTGAGTTGGGCGCATACGAGCGCACAGGTTCGTTGACAGCGGGCGGCACACGGCGGGCACCGTCGAACGCGGCAGTAGACATCAGAACTCTCCAGTGGGGCCAAGGTGGTGGTCCAACGGCGGCGTCGATTCGCCCTCGCGCCGGACTGCACAAAGCTAGCGTCGCGCCATCCGGAGAGTACCCTTCGCATATGGCTGAAACATCCCTGCAGTTTCCTCGGCTCAGGCGCGCGCAGACACTGGTGGCGGCGATGTCGCTGATCATGGCGACCGCCTGCGAGCGGGCGGCGGTGTCGTGGGCCGACGCCGATCCCGAAAACTCGACCGCACCGTCGCCGCTGGCCCACCCGCCGATCGTGCCGATCGACTCGACCATGCACGACGGGTCACCACAGGCGGAATTTCTTCTGGTGCAGGACCTGATGCGCGAAGCCGGGGCTGCCACCCTGATCACGCGATCGCTTCTGTCGATGCCTGAGGCGCTCGACAGCGTGCCGAGTGCAGCGATGCCTCCCGTCTCCCCCGTGGGTGCCGCGCCAGGCACGCCGATGGGAGACGGTGACGCCCCGATCGACTCGGCGCGCTGCGTTCGCTCACTGCGTATTGCGCTCGCACCGAATCGCGGGCGCGTGGCAGTGTGGTGGTCACAGGTCGAGCGCAGTCGCGTGAGATTGCTGGCGGCGTGGCGCGACTCGGTGCCTGCCGAAGGGCGCCTGACACCGTGGCGCGGTCCCATCGTTGTCGACTCGGTCGATCAGGGTCCGGGCGACGCGCGAGCGGCTGAACGCGGCGCCGCAGGCTGCGCACGACCCGCGCCGGGGTTAGTGGTCGACGATCTTTTTGGATATGTGCACGTCGCGTACGTCTTGGTTGGACCCGAGGGAGCGGGCGTGTTCTACGCGCATCAGATGGATCCGCGCGCCGCATTCGAACCGCCAGTCGCCATCGTCTACGGAAATCGTTTGGGTGCGGCTCGGGTCGCGGCCTCCGGCAATGTCGTGGCGGTCGCGTATGAAGACCCTAACAGCGGGTCACGTCCGCGGATTGGGCTCGCGGTGTCGCGCACTGCGGGTCATCTGTTCGAGGAGCGACTGATCGCCAGCGGAACCTCCTCCGTCGCCCACGATCCGTACGTGGCGGTGCGCGGGCGCGCGATTGTCGAGGGGTGGAGCGAAACGCCGGTGGGCGGTGGCGCGCCGGTGTTCAAGATTCGGCGCGCGCGGGTGCGATAGAAAACGTCTTCAACCACTCATGTCCCATACCTTGCTGCTCGGCGCCCACTGCATCGACAACGGCGGCATCCCCATGGCCGCCCGTCGCGCTGGTCGGGGCGGGATGCAGGCACTGCAGATTTTCAGCGCGGTGCCCAAGTACTACAACGACAAGATCGGCGTAAAGCCAGAGCGCGTGGCGCGGTTCCACGAGGCCCTTCGCGACGCCAACATCCCGCCCGCGCACGTCATCGTGCATGCCGCGTACGTGCTCAATTGCGCCACGCCGGATCCTGAGAAGTGGGCGCGAGCGGCGGGCGGGCTGGCCAAGGAGTTCGAGCGGTCGACGGCGCTTGGGGTGGGTGGAGTGTGCTTCCATCCTGGTGCGGCGACCGATGGCGATCGCGATGCCGCGCTCGCTCGGGTGAGTGAGGCCATGCGTCGCGCGCTCGACGCCGTCCCCGAGGGAACGACGCGCTTGCTCATTGAGAACACAGCGGGTGCCGGGACAACCGTCGGCCGCACCGCCGATGAGGTCGCGACGATGCTGCAGGGCATCCCCGCGTCGCAACGCGCGCGGACCGGCTACGGACTCGACACCTGCCATCTCTTCGCGTCGGGCCATCCCATCCATGCATCGCGCGCCGCGCTCACCGAAGTGCTCGACGCCTTTGAACGCGCCACGGGCGAGCCACCGGCATTCTTCCACTTGAATGACAGCGAAGGCGCGCTGGGCTCCAATCGCGATCGGCACATGCGCGTCGGCGAGGGACTCATTGGCGCGCTGCCGTTCGGCTGGCTGCTGCACGATCGCCGCGTGACGGGCGTTCCGCTCCTCCTCGAGACACCGCAAGCGGTGAGCGAGGTTGGCGACGAGGACGATTCGCCGGATGCGTGGGACGTCGAAACGATCGCGCAACTGCGCACGCTTGCGGCCGCGCTGCCGTAGCGCGAGCATCGAACCCCGGATCGCGCGCCGCGCGGACAGTGCGTTTCAGAGGGGAAATATCACGCTTGTTCTCTGCGAACACGGCGCGGACGCGAGGAAAAATCGTTCGCTGTCGAGGGGAAATCGACTCGCATCGGGCGTGCGTCAGAGGAGAAATTTGCGTTTTCAGAGGGAAAATCGCGAAAAACCCTATTGCGCGGTGCTCTTGTGATTGTAGTTTGTTGCGCGTCCGTGTAGTGCGTCCGCGCATTTGCGCGACAGTCGGAGCACTTTTCCGCACGACGCGAAGCTACCGGTCAACACTCTCAGGAGACACCATGGCCCCAGCGAAGAAGTCCGCGAAGAAGGCAACGAAGAAGGCGGCCCCGAAGAAGGCAACCAAGAAGGCGGCCCCGAAGAAGGCGACGAAGAAGGCTGCTCCGAAGAAGGCCACCAAGAAGGCCGCGAAGCCGGCCACCAAGAAGGCCGCTCCGAAGAAGGCCACCAAGAAGGCCGCTGCGAAGCGCAAGCCGAACGCCGCGTTCATGAAGGCGCTCACGGTGTCGCCGGCGCTCGCCGCCGTCATCGGCGCCGGAGCAGTTCCGCGCACGGAAGTGGTCAAGAAGCTGTGGGTCTACATCAAGAAGAACGGTCTGCAGGATGCGAAGAACCGCCGCATGATCAATGCCGA
>JBEBIR010000549.1:0-3019 GCA_040080315.1 Gemmatimonas sp. | reverse complement strand
GAGGAGAGGCGCCGGCCCGAATCAGGCAGACGCTTCGACGGAAGGGTGTTGACGCTCGCGGAACCGACGCGGCGATTGCGGACGCGGTCGAGCAGGACGGCTTTGATGAACTCTCCGCCTGCCGGTTGCAGGCGGCCAAACGCTGGAAGTCGCTGGTGCTGCTTGACCGCACGGTGGCGCGTCGACGACTCTTGGGCTTTCTGCAGCGTCGGGGCTTTTCGGGTGCTGTTGCGCGCACCGTACTCACCGAGTTGGAGCGGGGCTGATCGCCGCGCACCAAGACGAACTGAGCCGGCGTGCCTATATTTCCGCGCCTATGCATGCGTCCGAAATTCGCACCCGATTCCTGGCCTTCTTTGCGAAGCATGGCCACGCCGTCCGCCCGAGCTCCACGCTTGTGCCGCAGGACGATCCCACCCTGCTGTTCGTCAACGCGGGGATGGTCCAGTTCAAGAAGGTCTTCCTGGGCATGGAGGAACCTCCTGAGGGCAATCGGCGGGCCACCACATCGCAGAAGTGCGTGCGCGCCGGCGGCAAGCATAACGACCTGGAGCAGGTGGGGCACACCGCGCGGCATCATACGTTTTTTGAGATGCTGGGCAATTTCTCGTTTGGCGACTACTTCAAGCCCGACGCGATTCGCTTTGCCTGGGAGTTTGTCACGGAGGAGTTGAAAATTCCCCGTGAACATCTGCGCGTGACCGTGTTCCACGAAGACGAGGAAGCGCGCGCGCTGTGGAAAGAGATTACGGGCGTACCGGATAGTCGCATCTACGGACTCGGCGCCAAGGACAATTTCTGGCAGATGGCGGACACCGGGCCGTGCGGCCCGTGCACGGAGATCTACGTCGATCTGGCGAAGATGGCGCCCGACTGGGCGTTTCCCAAGGACGCGTCCGGCGAATGGACGAGAACGGATCTTGAGGACTATTCGCTCGACGCGTTTGTCGAAGGCGCCGAGGCGGGCCGGTTCCTGGAAATCTGGAACTTGGTATTCATGCAGTTCGATCGGCAGGCAGACGGTACGCTGGTACCGCTCCCGAAACCGTCAGTCGATACCGGTGCGGGGCTCGAACGTATTGCGGCCGTGCTGCAGGGCGTCACCAACAATTTTCACACCGATCTGTTCCGTCCGCTGATTGCCAAAGTGGAGGACGTTGTTGGCATTGGGTACCCGTATCGCCCCGGCGTCGGTCTGGGCACGGCGTACGACAAGGACGGCCGAGAAGTCGATCCGGCGTCGTTTCGCGTGCTGGCCGATCACGCGCGCGCGGTGGCGTTCCTGTTGGCAGACGGCGTCTTTCCCAGCAACGATGGTCGCGGCTATGTGTTGCGTCGCATCTTGCGCAGAGCGGTGCGCCACGCGTGGCTGTTGGGCCGTCGTGAGCCCACCCTGGTGCACGTCGTTGAGGTGCTGATCGACACGATGCGCGATGTCTTTCCCGAGCTGCAGAGTCGCCGAACACATATTGTCGAAACGACGCGCGCCGAGGAAGAGCGTTTCCTGGCAACGATCGATGCGGGAATGAATCGGTTTGAGGAGCTCGCACCACGTGGCTCGACGCAGGGCTCGACCGCGTTGCGCGGGACCATTTCCGGTGATGACGCGTTCCGGTTGTACGACACGTTTGGCTTCCCGATCGACCTGACGGAGCTGATGGCGCTCGAGCGCGGCTATCGCGTGGATATTGCCGGCTTCGATCACTCATTGGCGGCGCAGCGCAAGCAGTCGCAGGATGAGCGCAAGACACGCCAGTTGACGGTGAGCGCCGATGAACTTTCTGATCCCACGCAATGGACACACGACGTGCAGCACGCGGCGTCACTCGGCCGCTTCGTTGGGTATCAGGAGATCGAGGCGGATACGGTGGTCACGGCGGTGCGCCGGTTGTCCGACGGGCGCGTGGCGGTCATGCTGCGCGAAACCCCGTTCTATGCGGAGTCCGGTGGACAAGTGTCGGATCACGGCACGATCGTCGGGGCCGGGTGGTCCGTTGATGTGCTTGACGTGAAGAAGCTGGACGGCCGTATCGCGGCGATAGGGATCGCGACGGGCGAAGTCACCTTTGGCGCGGCGACGGCGCGCGTGCCGCGGTCTCGTCGTCGAGACACGGAGCGCAATCACACGGCGACGCACCTGCTGCACGCCGCGTTGCGCGAAGTACTTGGCGACCATGTGCATCAGGCGGGTTCACTGGTGGCGCCGGATCGATTGCGTTTCGACTTCACGCATAGCGGTCCGATGACCCCCGCGCAGATGTCGGCTGTCGAAGCGCAGGTCAACGCGGGTATCTGGACCTCCACACCAGTGACGACGCGCGAAGAGCCGTACGTCGACGCGGTGGCGGGTGGCGCGATGGCGCTCTTTGGCGAGAAGTACGGTGACGTGGTTCGCGTGGTGGAGATCCCTGCGTTGTCAGTCGAACTGTGCGGCGGAACGCACGTGCGCAATACCGCCGAGATTGGCCTGCTTCGCATTGTTGCTGAGGTGGGCGTCGCAGCAGGTGTACGTCGCATCGAGGCGGTGACCGGACCACGCGCATTCCAGTTCCTTACCGATCGCGAACATGTACTGCTGCAGGTTGCGGCTCGCCTGAAAGTTCCGATGACTGGAGTCACCAGCGGCGCCGATCAGATCGAGAAGAAGCTTGACGCGCTGATCGATGAGCGAAAGCAGTTGGAGAAGCGGCTCGACGAAGCGATGCGTAGCGGTGCGGGCGGCGGCATCGCGCAGCAGTTGGTGTCCGCCGCGACGGAGGTGAATGGCACGCGTGTGGTGATCGCGCGTGTTGACGCGGCGGACGTGAAGTCATTGCAAGCGCTCGGCGATGCGGTGCGTGAAGCGCTGGGCAGTGGCGTGGCGTTGTTGGGCGCGGCGATGGCCGACGGCAAAGGCGCGCTGCTTGCTGTGGTCACGGATGACGTGCGCGATCGGGGATTGCGCGCTGACAACCTCGTGCGTGATGTCGCGGCGACAGTCGGCGGACGAGGGGGAGGCAAGCCGCACATGGCGCAGGCT
>JBEBIR010000548.1:0-3020 GCA_040080315.1 Gemmatimonas sp. | reverse complement strand
CGCATGGACGTTCGGTGGGGTCGATCCGGGAACGGGGACTGCCTCGCTGCTCGAGGTAGCGCGCGTGCTGGGGACAATGGCGAAAACCGGATGGCGACCGGCACGAAGCATCGCGCTGGCGTTCTGGGACGCCGAAGAGTTCGGACTGATCGGCTCCACCGAGTACGCGGAACAGTTGCGACGGCAGTTACAACAGCAGCTCATCATGTACGTGAATACGGACATGTACATGAAAGGCCGACTCGACCCCGGCGGCGTCCCGTCGCTGCGGGACTTTGTGATAGATGTCGCCCGTGATGTCCCGCAGGATAGCAGCACGGTGCTCGCCCTCTGGCGTCGATCCGCCTGGGAGCGGACATCACCAGCACAACGCATTGGATTGGCGGGCGAGTTCGTTCCCGCGCTGAAGAATCTCGGGAGCGGCGCCGACTTTGTGCCGTTTCAGGATCATTTGGGCATTCCCTCACTGTCGATGGAGTTCATCGGCGCCAACGGCTACGGCTTCGGCACCTATCACTCCAACTACGATTCGCGCGCGTATGTGGAGCGCATTGCCGACCCCGGCTTTGCGCAGGGCGTCACCATGGTTGGCATGCTGGGCACACTGGCCCTGCGCATGGCGAACGCCGAGGTAGTGCCATTTCGTTTCACACCATACGCACAGGCGCTAGTTGCGGCACTTGACACCACCCCGCATCGGCAGCGCGCCCGCAACGCGCTCGTTCAGGCAAGGCTACTTGATTCGGCGGTCACGCGCGCACTCGCGCGTGGCACGGTCACCGCGGCCCGGGCGCGATCGCTGAACGATCGGCTGGCCCGACTCGAGCAACATCTCACCGACGATGCCGGGCATGTCGATTCGAAGTGGTACCGACACGTGTTCTACGGATGGAATATCTATTCACTGTACGACGGGCAGCCGTTTCCCGGCCTCGCAGAAGCGCAGCGACTCCGCGACGATGCGCGCGTGACGCGTGAGATGGCGCGGATTGGTGGTGCGCTCGATCGCATGATCGTCGAGCTTCGCGCGGCGCGTGCGCTGGCACTGGCGCTGTAGTGGTGTGTAGACTCGGACCAGAATGACGGAACGATTTGAACCACAGAGTTCACAGAGTTCACAGAGACTCGTTGTCCCATAGCATGGCGATACTCCCTCTTTCTTGTCTTGAAAAAGAGAAGGGAATGGCATTGATATCTCCGACGACGTGCCTCTGCGAACTCTGCGAACTCTGTGGTTCAGTCCGTGAAAGAGCGGCCAGATCGTTTCAAGAAGTTGTCGAACCACGTCGCCGCCAGTACCAGTAAAACGGCAGGCCAGTCGCCACGATGCCAATGCCGATCAGTACCTGTGGACCACGCGTCGTCAGCAACGTGCTCAGATACCAGAGCAGGATGGCCAGATACAAGGCCGGCGTGAACGGATAGCCGAACACCTTGTACGGGCGCGGCAGATCCGGCGCCCTTCGCCGGAGGATGAACAACCCGACGACGGTGAGCGCCATGAATGCCTGATTCACAAATGCCGCCCAGCCAAGGATCTGCGAATAGGATCCCGCGAGCGCGAGCACCGACGCCCAGACTCCCACCAGCACAATCGCACCGCGGGGAATGTGACGCCCGGCATGCACGCGACTGACTGCCCGAAAGAACAGGCCGTCCGCGGCCAACGCATAAGTAATGCGCGGATAGTTGAGCAGTTGAGCATTCAATGTGCCCAACGCCGACAGGATGACGACCAGCGCCGTGGCGCTGGCGGCCCACGGTCCGACCGCACGTGCCATCGCGTCGGCGGCCACACGCGGCGACGCTTGCAACTCCGCGAATGGCAGCACATACGTGAACGCGACGTTCAACAGAAAGTATGTGAGCAGCACCACGGCCATCGCGATCATGATCGCGCGTGACAGCGTACGGCCCGGGTCGCGGACCTCGCCAGCCACGTGGGTGACGAAGTAGAAGCCGGAGTAGGCGAATATGGACAGCACCATGGCGTTCGCTACCGATCCGCCTATTTCGCCCGCATCGCGTCCTTCAGGCAGAAACGGTCCAAGCCGGGACACGTCGCCCGAAGGCGACAGCACACAGGCGATCACGATCAGGGCCATCATCAACAGCTTGAATGCGGTCAACGCGTTCTGCACGCGTCCACTCGTCCGCAGTCCGATGGAGTTGACGGCCGTCAGGAGCGCGATGATCGACACGGCCGCAATGCGCTGGGCGATGGAGTTCGCCGGAATCAGGTCACCGAAAAAGTGGCCCGCGTACAAGGATGCCATGGACGCCACCACGGCAATGTTGCCCGTCCCCTGTGCGAACAGCATCATCCACGCAAAGAGAAATGCGACGGGCGTGCCGGCATACGAACGTTTGAGAAACACGTACGTGCCGCCGGTCTCCGGCATCGCCGAGGCGAGCTCGGCGAACGAGAGCGCCCCACACACGGCCATCAGGCCCGTGAGTACCCAGGTAAACAGGGCCAAGCCCGGAGACCCGACTTCTCGCGCGACGCCGGCCGGAACCAGGAAGATGCTGACGCCAATCGTGCCGCCGACGATGAGCGTTGTGGCCTCGAGCAATCCGAGTCCGCGCTGCAGTGTTGGTGGCGTGGCGGGGGGCGTCATATCCGCCGATAGTACGAGGCCCTCGCCGCCTGCGCAATGCGAATCGACGGACGCGTCTCCACATCGCGTCGTATATTCCCCGCATGCCGTCGCATCGCCCCGAGCGCGAAACCGTGTTGCACAGTTGGACCGTCCAGTCCTCGTGGGACGCCCCCACCGTGGTGGGCGGTAGCGGCGCGCGATTCCATACCAGCGACGGTCGCTCGATTCTCGATTTGAGCAGTCAATCGGAGTGTTGCAATCTTGGTCATCAGCATCCCGCGGTGATCGCGGCGATCAAGACACAGGCCGACCGACTGTGCTACATCGCGAATGCGTGGGGTGCGGAGCCGCGCGCGCGCCTGGCCGAGCTGCTGCTCGAGAAGAGTGGGTTCCTGGACGGGCGCGTATTCTTCACAC
>JBEBIR010000053.1:0-13013 GCA_040080315.1 Gemmatimonas sp. | reverse complement strand
TCGTCACTAGGCTACTGCGCTCCCCTGCAGTACGAACAACAGCTCGACCATTTCGGCCGAGCTGCCTAACCGGTGTCTACCAAACCGGGGTAACCTCACAATTTTCAGTTTGCTGTGCTTCCGTGCTGTTCCGCTTTTTTCAGCGCGTTTCCGTGCGCAGAGGCTGTTTCACAGAGTGTCGAGTCCAGATCACGCGCCGCACGCTGGGTCGTGTTCCAACGTTCAGTACGAGGCCGACGTTGAGCCCCGATGCCCGCAGGTAGTTGATGAGCTGTCGTTCGTGGAGTGATACGATCTTTTCACCGACTTTCACTTCCACGATGATCGCGCGCTCGACCAGAAGATCAACACGGAATTGACCGACGATGGTGTCACGAAAGCGTACAGTGAGACCTGCCTCGCGCTCGCAGGTGATGCCTCGGTCTCCAAGCGCCACCACCAACGATCGAACATACACCGACTCGAAATATCCGTCGCCGATGTCATTGTAGACGTCGTGAAATGCGCCGATGATCTTTTGTGTGATCTCGCCGTGCGCCAGGTCCAGCGCGTCTCGTATTGCCACCATGTCTCCCGTGTGAAGGGAACAGTCCGAGCGACCAACCACAGCCTGCCCGCTCAAACACGGTAACTCGCCGAGCGCACCTCCTCATTGCCGAATTCGCGCAGCGGCACCCAATTCTTCGCAGTCTTCAGATTTCTGCGACGGAGGCGTGGCGCCCGAACCACTCAATGACCTGCTGTGCCACTGCGTCGCGGCAGTAGTCGGCCGAGATGATGTGTCCGCAACCCGAGACCCAGCGCTGCACCTTTGCCTGACTGCCAAGCATCGCGAAGTGGCGTTCGGCATCGCGTGACGAAATCCGGTTGTCTTCGCGCGACTGGAGATACAGCGTCGGCGCGGTCACCCGCGGCAATGCACGTTCCGCTGAACGCGCCACCGTGCGCAGCGCGCTCATGGTTCGCGACGTGATCACTCCGGGACCCAACGTTTGCGCTTTGGCTTCCGGATCGTGCAGTGAACGCTCTCCTCCCGAGCTCGCGCGGTACGGGATGACCACGTCCCACAGCCACGACGTCACCACACGAAACTGTACCGCCAGCGGCATTCCCAAATACGGCGCCAGCAACACCAGTGCCGGGAGTTCGTGATGCGCGGCGGCGAACTGCACCGCCAAGGCGCCACCCATTGACTGTCCGCACACGACCACCACGTCGTTCGACGCGCGCAACTCGGCGTAGGTCCGCTCAACGGTGGTGTGCCACAAATGCGCGCGCGAGTCACGCGCCATCGCGGCCAAACTCACACCGTGACCGGGCAGTCGCGGCACGCTCACGGTCCATCCCGCGCCGTGCAGTGCGCGTGCCAGATGCACCATCGACTGCGGCGTGTCGTTGAACCCGTGCAGCAGCAGCGCGGCGCGACCACCAGGAGCGTCCAGCCGAATACTCTCCGCCCCGATCACGATGCCGTCCGAACCCAGCGTCAGTCGCCGCGCATGTGCCGTCTCGAACTTGGCGACAAGCCGTCGTCGAGCGGGCAAATGGTCGGCTAGCCACGCAACCGGTGACATCACGTCACCCCGGGCGCGAGCGCCGTCAATACCGAGGCACTGTCGAGTCCACTTGCAGACTCCACGCGTCTATGCCACCCACGAGATTGTGCACCCGCGGAAACCCCTGCGCGCGCATGAAGTTTGCGGCCATATCGCTGCGTGCTCCATGATGACACAGCACGACATACTCGACCTCACGCTCCAGGCGATTGATGACCGAAGGCAATGTCGCGAGCGGCACGAGCGAGCTGTCGGCCAGACTGGCCCGGTCGAACTCCCACGGCTCCCGTACATCCAGAATGACCAGCGCGTCGCCATTGGCAAGTCGGTCGGCGAGGGTGACCGGATCGATGTCGGCGTGCATGTCTGACCTGGCGTGGCTGGAGTGAAGTAAATGAGGAGTGGCAGCGACCTCGTCGTCACCTCGCGGTGATCAGTCTCGTGGCCTGCTCCATGAGGTCTGCTGCAACGCCGAAGCGCTGCGTCAAGTCGGCGAGTTCGGTCAGCATGGCGGTGCGGTCTCCGGCGCGTATCGCCTCGTTCACGCCAGGGAAATTCATGTTGGCGTAGCCGTTGTCGATGTCGGCTACATAAATCAGCGATCGGTACCACGGACGTCCCTTGAGTCCGCTGGGTCGCGCAAACGCGCGCTCAACCTTGATCAGTGCCGCATTCGTTGCCGACTGCGTCGGACGTGCAACGCCGCGCGCGAGTTCACGGTCGCGCGTTGTCGCGAAGTCCTGGGCCGATCGTTCCAGTCGGGCAATCGCGGTGGCCAGCGGCGCGATCGCGGTCGTGTCCCAACCCCTCGCCACGACGCTACGCGTCAATGGCGACACGTAGCGATGCATCGTGCGCGCGAACTCGACGTAGTCGTACGGCAGGATCTCGGCGTTGGCGACCCGCAATGCCATCGCCGCGCCGATGCGCGCCGCGGTTGCGTGGTAGAGAAACCCGGGATCCCCGAAACGCTCCATCCAGGCGTGCGTGTCATACGCCGAGTGATAGGTGCCGGCGGGACCTCCGAATCCCCACTCGGCAATCGGAATGCCGAGATGATTGTAGAAGCCGGCAAAGTCACTGCCGCCGCCCGGGTCGCCCATCGGCGGTTCAAGCGTGTCCACGCGCACACCACTGCTGACGCGCCACGCGTCGTATACGGTGCCTTTGCCCTTTGGCTCGGGCACACTCTTGACGACGTCGCGTAGCACCGCGCGCAGCGAAGGCGTGCCGCCACCGCCGAACGACGAGCCTTGGGCGGCGACATCCTGATTGAAGTACGCCACGGCGCCCTTCTGCAAACGGAGCGAATCATCTTCAACGTACTCCGTACTCCCAACGAGGCCCCACTCTTCGGCGTCCCACGTTGCAAACACAATGGTGCGTCGCGGACGAGTACCTGCTCTGGCCATGTCCGACAGCGCACGCGCTGCCTCAAGGACACTGACCGTTCCGCTCACGTTGTCCGCCGCTCCCGCTCCCCATCCATCACGATGGCCGCCGATATACACCAACTCATCGGGGAAATCAGTGCCCCGCAAATAGCCAAGCGTGTTGTAGATGGCCTTCGTGCCATGTGTGGCGGCATCCGTCGTCACCTCAACCTTCACGCGAGTCGGACCGGGTCCGACGTGGTAACGCAATGGCAGACCGCCTTGCCACCCGGCGGGAATGCCCGTGCCGCGCACCTGCGCCAACAAGAGCTGTGCATTGGCCGCGCTGATTGGTACCACCGGAATCTTCGAAAGCACCGCTTGGTCAAGCGGAATGCGCGGCGCGCCGGGTTTGCTGGGATACCCGGGTGTCAGCGGATCGCCAGCGCCATTGAATACACTGCCGCGCTGCACACCACGCATCGGGCGCATGGGTCCTTCTGGATACACGTCACCCCGAACGAAGCCATCATCCGCCGGATCCGTATAGATGAGCGCAGCCACCGCTCCGCGTTTCTCGGCCTCGCGCGCCTTGATGCCACGGAAACTGCGCCCGTAACGCGCCAGCACCACTTTGCCCTTCACCGACACGCCCAGCGAATCGAGCACCGCGTAGTCTTCGATTAGACCGTAGTTGACGAACACCAACTCGCCCTGCCCGATTCCGGCGCCGCTGTATCCGTTGACCGTGGGATATTGCCTCACTGAGGTAACGGCATCACCGGGAATCGCCGGCTCGCTCAGGTCGAGCGCGAGCGGTTGACTGCCAAGACGAGTGATCTTCACGCTGGTGGCGTGCGGCAACCACACGTCGTACTGTCGCAATTCCGTCTCGAGCCCCATGGCCTTCATTTGCGCGACGACATAGTCCGCCGTTCGCTTTTGCGCAGCAGTGCCGGCGACGTGTGGTTCCTTCGACAACACGGCGGATTGCGCTTTGGCACGTGCAGGCACGGGACCCTGAATCGCGTCCTGCTCCAGACGCCGCTGCGTGATCGCGGTCGCCGGCGAGTAGCCGGGCGTGGTGCTTGCGCCGTTGGTCCGGGTCGCCTGCGCCGCCGAGTCAGCGGCGACAAGCGGCAGCAAGAGCAGGGCTAACGGCAGGCGAATACAGCGGACGGTATGGCGCACGAGAAGGATGTCCGGGACAGAGATTTCGCGGAGAGCTCCGCGCAGGGCGCGAGCTATCAGCCTTTCGGCACCACCGGCAGCAGGGTGACCTGCACGAAGTTGTCCATCTTGAGGTATTTGCGCGCGATATCGCGAACCGCTTCCGGCGTCAGCGACTTCACCCGGTCCTCCTGCTTCAGGATATCGCGCGGATCGTCGCCGTACTGATAGGCCGCGCCGAGGTTGCCCAGCCAGAAAGCGTTTTGCTTGACGGCGAGTTCGCGCGAGCGACGCTGTGCTTCCTTGACCTTGTCCACTTCCGCAACGGTGGGGCCCTGAGTCTGCAACGCGGTGATCTCCGCCATGACCGCCTTTGTCAGCTCTTCAGCACGCTCCGGTGCGCTACCGAAGCTGATCGTCGCGCCGTAGGTAGACGGTGCGTCACGACCGCCAGTGGCCGATGCGCTCACACTGTAGGTGCCGCCGAGTGATTCACGCAGCGTTTCCAGCAAGCGGTTCTGCAGGATCTCGCCCATCGACGACAGCAGGTATCGCTCGACGGTGTTGTACTGGAACGGGCCGGTAAAGGCGATGATCGTCTGGCTTTGCGGCTCGGTGCCGGCGCGCACGACCTTCTTGATGACACCAGTCGGTGGACGGATACCCACATCGCGGCCTACTTCCTTGCGACCGATGGACGGAAGGCTCGCCAGATAGCGCTGCACATGCGGCTTGATGGAATCGAGCTCGAAGTCGCCGACGATGAGGAACGTGAAGTCACTGGCATCCGCAAAGCGGTCGCGATAGATGGCCAGCGAGCGGTCCAGACTGATCTCGTCGAACGTCTTGGCCGTCACCGGACGCGCGCGCGGATGATTCTGCGACATGGTGGCCGTGATCGTATCCGAGAACGCCGCCTGCGGACTGACGGCGCGATTCGCCAGCGCGGCCTGATTGGCCTGCTTCATCGCGGCGAACGCCACAGAGTCGCGGCGCGGCGCCATGAAACGCAGGTGCAGCAGCTGAAACATCGTTTCGACGTCCTTGCGTGAAGCGCTGCCGTTGACACTCTCGCCTCGCACACCAATCGACGTGCCAGCAGCAGCGGTCTTGCCGGTCAACACCTTCCGCAGATCGCTCTGGTTCAGCTCACCCAAACCGCCGATGCCCGCCGCCGTTGTTGCAAAGGTCGCGTTGATGAACAACGAGTCGGGCACGAGTGAGGAACCCCCGGGACTCGTTCCACTCAGCACGATCTGGTCGTTCTGGAATTTCGTGGGCTTGAGAACCACGCGAGCGCCATTCGACAGGCGCCATTCGGTCACGTCGATTTCAGGAATCTTGCTCTCGGAAACCACCGTGCCTGGCGTCGGCATCTTCGCCATCAGTGGAATCGTGACGACGACATCCCGGTAGGGTTCGATGGTCTTGCTCTTCACCGCATTGACGACCGCCAGCAGCTGGGCTTCGGTGGGAGCTGTGAGCCCGGCCTTTTCGGGCGCACTGGCAAGGATGACGCGATTGCCGGCGGGCGGGCGAGTGCGCGCCATCGCGTTGACTTCCTCGAGCGTGACCGACGGGAAGATGCGCATCTGCATCTCATGCTCGATCTCGGTGCCGGCGGCGTCTTCGCCATTGACGACATGGCGGACCAGCTCATCGGCGCGCGATGCCGACGTGCGCTGCTCGCGTCCAGCGAACGATCGCTGCGTACCGGCGATCGCGTTCGCTTTCGCACGCTCGAGCTCCGACGCGGTGAACCCATGGCGGTTGGCGCGTTCCAGTTCCGTGAGCATCGCATCGAGTCCAACGGGCAGCGTGCCATCGCGCACCACGCTGCTCAGTGTGTAGGCATCGGTCGTGCGCAGGAAGTAGCCGCGACTGAGGCCCGCAAAAATGAACGGGGCATCCGGCTTCTGTACCATCTCTCCCAACCGGGCATTGAGCATCGCGAAGTACACGCGCTCTACGGTGCGGTCGCGGTAACCGCCAAACGTCATGTGGTCGCGCGGTGGGACGAGCGCATACATCGTGATCGACGAGTTGGTCGCCTCACGGTCGGTGGCCACGGTGACGTACGTCTCCGCATGCGTGGGCACAGCGTGGACCGGCAGCTTTGTCGCCGTGGCGGCCTTGGGGATACCGCCAAAGCGCGCTTTCAGCATGCGCTCCATCTCGGCCTTGTCGAAGTCCCCGACCACGATCACCGACATCACGTCGGGCTTGTACCAGTCGCGATAGAAGCGCCGCACCGCCTCATGCTTGAAGGTGCGCAGCAGTTCAGGATTACCGATGGGCAGACGCGTCGCGTAGAGCGAGCCCTTGAGCAGCACCGGGAACTGCGTGTCCTGCAGGCGAGCCCCGGCGCCACGACGCAGGCGCCACTCCTCCACCACCACACCACGCTCCGCATCAATCTGGACGCTATCGAGCTGCTGCTGATGCGCCCAGTCGCCAAGGATCTCGATCCCCTTCTGCAAGATCTCCGGCTTGTCCGTCGGCACCTGCAGCATGTACACCGTTTCATCAAAGCTCGTGTACGCGTTCACGTCGGCACCAAAGCGCATGCCGACGGACTGGAGGTACGACACCAGTTCCTGCTTGGGAAACTGCTTCGTCCCGTTGAACGCCATGTGCTCGAGGAAGTGCGCGAGGCCAAGCTGGTCCTCGGCTTCGTTCACGGAACCAACCTTCACCGCCAGGCGCAATTCTGCGCGCTTGGCCGGAAAGCGATTCTCACGGATGAAATAGCGCAGCCCGTTCGGCAACGTGCCGGTGGTGACCATCGGGTCCAGCGGCACGGCCTGCGCGCGTTCTGCGACCGTCGGCTGCTGGGCAACGAGCGGAGCAAGCGGCACTGCGAGGACAAGCGCCAGAAGCGGCCGGAGGACTCGGGTGCGTGGCATTGTGGGCGCGGAAGAAAGGGAGGAAGGCGCGGGAAGCGGCATTGGTGACACAGTCAGAGAATATACCCGGGGTTTTCGATTCGGTTGGCGGCGCCACCCGGCGTCGTTCTCAGTCCGCTTCGTACTCCTCGGCCGCGCGTTGTATCGCCTGCTGCAACAGCGCTTCACGATCGCCATCCGCCACCAGCGCGGTGGTGAGCGCGGCGAACTGCCGGTGCATCTCATCCTGCACCTGCGCGTGTGTTGGCGACTTGAGCCCGAGCACCGACAGCGCCATCCGAGCCAGATCTTGCAATTGCCGTTTCGTCTCCGCGTCCAGCGCATCCAACTCGGCCGGCGCGGCCCGCTCGGGTCGCGGCGCGCGCTCGCGACGCCGCGACGGCGCTTCGAACAGCGCGCGCACCGGCGCGAACCGGACCACGAACGACCCCGGCGTGTGCTCCTCAAATCCGCTGATCACATTCCGGCGACGTAGCGATGGCAGCAGCCGAACGATGGCTTCGCGCACTGGCGAGAACCCATCGATACTCTGATTGCCGCGACCCGTGATGATCAGCGCCTCGCCAACGCCCTGAATCTGCAGGGTGCGCAGCCAGGACTCAGACTGTGTCGCGGCTTGCGTCGCGGTCGGTTGCTGGGCCCGCAGATTCAGCGTGCGCGACGGTCCGAACCGCACGTCGTCGAACGCGCGCCCCAAGGACCCCGGCACCGGGTCGTCGCGACTCATCGCCTGATCGGCGCGCGGCCTGCGGGACTGCGACCCATCAGTGCCTCTGACAGCACGCGCCCATCCACCGCCTCAATCGGGTCGACGTTGGTGACAAATCCCAGGGTCGGAGCAACATCGACCGATCGGACAGGCTGGTCGTAGCGACCCGGCTTGAACATCGGTCCCATGAACAGGATGGGAATCCGCGCGTCATAGTCGTACGGTGTTCCGTGCGTAGCATAGCGCGTGCTGTACCAGTAGTAGTACGGCTTGAGAGTCAGCGTCAGCACGGCTTTGAGGTCTGATGGCACCGCGTGCAGCCATCGACGCGCAATCTTGTCGCCGCGTGCGGCGGACGCGGCCAGGGTGCTCACGCGGTCGACGCGCTGCATCCCCGGCAATTTGAGGAACGACGCGCGAAGTGCCGTCACCACGGAGTCCGCATTGACCCGCTTCGCGGCCAGCCGCGCGCGATCGAGTGAAACGATCCCTGACTGCAGCAACAGCGCGTCGCCCTCCACCCCACGCGCCGCCAGCGCGCTGCGCGTCGCGTCGATGGTCGGACGCGGATCAACGCGACCGCGATCGGGGTCGGTTCCGGCAAAGTGCGACTCGGGAAACGGTGCCACGCCGTGATCGGCGCCCAACGCGAACACGATTCGCGTCGAGTCACGCAGCGTGAACAGCGAGTCGATCAGACGCCCAAGTGCCCGATCCACGCGCAGCACCTGATCGTGCAGCTCGCGCGACGCCGGTCCGAAGCGATGTCCCACGGCATCGGTGGTCGAGAGCGACACCGCCAGCACGTCGAGCGCCGGACCCGCGCCGAGGTCCATCGCGTTGACACCGGCCAGCGCGACCTCGACGGTCACATCATCCATCCACGGGAATTCGACGAAGCCATTCGTACCGATCCGACGATCTGCCGCGAGCCGGTGCGGAAAGACGAAGTCGGTTCCCCGGTTCTCGATCGGAACCGAATCGCGCTCCGGATACTGTGACGCGTCGAGCAGTAGCGTCCAGTCTGAGCCGAAGTACTTCGCCGTGAAATCGGTGGCGTTGAACCGCTGCACCCACGTCGGAATCGTATCGCCATAGTAGCGACTGGTCGTGAAGCGACCGTCCAGCGAATACCAGAAGACACTCTGCTTGGCTCGGCCCAACGGCAGAATCGCCCCGCGGTCTTTCCTCGACACCGACAGCGCCCGGCTGAACTGGTCGTGCGATCTCACCCAATCGAAGTAGGCCGATCCGCGGAATCGATACGGTGACGCGCCGCCGCCTCGTCCGAACAGCAGCGGCATCTGCGGGTCGACCACGCCAATGTCATTGATCACCACGCCCGTATGCGACGGGAATCGGCCCGACCAGAGCGTCGCGTGGCCCGGCGCCGTTTCCGTCGTCGCGTGATCATGCGTGGCGTTGGTGAAGAACGCGCCGTGCTTCAGGAGCCGACCCAGACCGCCCGTCAGCTGCGAGGCGAAACGGTCGAGATAGTCGGGGCGCAACTGGTCGACCGTGATCTGGACGACGAGTGTTGGCGGCGGCGGTGCCACTTGCGCGGCCAGTCGGCTCGACGCGACGACACTCGCGACCGCCGAGACGAAACAGAGAAGGGTGAGCGGGCGCATGCGATGGAAGCTAATGTGCGCCTCGCGACTGAGCGCCACACTCGTGTCACAACCGGCGGCACCTGTCCGGCCTCGAGCACGTCGCCGGATCGACGCGCCAGGACAGGTGCCAAACCGCCGGTGTGCAGCCACGCGGGGCCGATGACGTTCGCGGCTCACGCACGCGAACTCACCGCGTGACGAACCCGCACCGTTCACGGAGGCACGTGAAGGCAGCGACAATATTGCGCATTTCGCGCCCGCGCACTAGTGCGAGTTTTTTGGCGCGTCGGTTTCGATGCGCGCGGGCCGGCGCGCGGCAACATGTTCGGCGACCATCTGATCCCGCGCGGACGGCGATGCGCGCAGTCCATCGATCACGCCGTCAATGTCGTCGTCAGGACGATTCTGACTCAGTTTCCACTTTCCCTCGAGCGAGCGAATCTCGATCTCGACACCAACGATGGCGCCGACCAACTGCTCAACGTACGAGGCGGGAGCATCGGACACGGCCCACGGATGCGCGCGATCGGCTTCGTGTGTGTCAGTGAGCCGACGGAGATGCGCCATCAGGAAATCCCGATCTTCGATGAAGCGCAGCGTGCCGGCGACATGGACTGCCACGTAGTTCCAGGTGGGCACCACTTTGCCGTGTCGCGCCTTCGAGGCATACCAGCCGGGTGTGATGTACGCGTCGACACCGGTAAAGACCACCAGCGCATCGGCCGTATCGATGGCCCGCTGCTGATGGGGATTGGCGCGCGCGACGTGCCCTTGCAACACCCCGTGCGACCCGCGCGTTCGGTCGAGCACCAGGGGGAGATGCGTCGCGTACAGCCCATGCGTCGGCGAGCTGGTCACCATCGCGCCGAGTGGATGCGCGGCGATGAAATCCAGCAGGATGGGTCGATCCGTCTCGGCGAATGCGGCTGGGACGTACATGACTACTCGAGCAGTGATTGCTCGAGGATCGCGAGCCCCGCTGCAAGCTCCTGGCGCGTGATGACCAGCGGAGGAAGAAAGCGCAGGGTGTGCTCGCCGGCGCTCACCATCAGGAGTCCGTGTGCGAAGGCGCGGCTGATGATCGCGGCTGCCGGCTCATGCACATCCATTCCCCACATCAGTCCTTTGCCGCGGATGGCGCGCACGCGCCCGGTGCGATCGGCCATCGCCTGCAACTGCTCGCCCAACCACTCCCCGGTTTCGCGCACGTGCGCGAGGAGGGCCGGATCGGCGAGTCGCTGCACTACATGGTGCGCGACGTGCGCCAGCAGTGGTCCGCCGCCGAAGGTGGTACCATGGTCACCGGGCTGGATGGTGCGCGCGATCTCGTCCGTGACGAGAATGGCACCCATCGGCAATCCACCGGCCAGCGGCTTCGCCAATGTCAGCATGTCCGGCTCGAAGCCGAGTTGCTCGTACGCAAAGAACGATCCCGTGCGACCCAGTCCGCACTGAATCTCATCGAGGATGAGCAACACGTTGCGTTCCTTCGTCAGCGCTCGCAGTCCACGCAGGAACTCGGGATCCACAATGCGAACGCCACCTTCGCCCTGAATGGGTTCGACGATGACGGCCGCCGCAGTTTGCGGATCCAGCACCGAACGCAGCTCCTCCAGATCACGCTCGACAATCGTCACACCGCCCATAAGCGGACGGAACGGCAGGCGATACGCGGGCCGATCGGTGGCTGCCAGCGTGCCGGGCATTCGACCGTGAAACGAGCCGCGCACGGCAATGATCTCATGCTTCGCCTGCTCGGTGCCGGCGCGGGCCCAGCGGCGCGCGAACTTGAAGGCGCCTTCATTGGCTTCCGCGCCCGAGTTGCAGAAGAACACGCGAGACGCAAACGAATGCGACACGAGCCACTCGGCCAGCGCTTCACCAGGAGCGGTGCGGTACAGGTTCGACGTGTGTAGCAGTCCGGTCGCCATGGCCTCCTGCATGGCCTGCATGACACCGGCGTCCGCATGGCCCAGCGCGGTCACGGCGATGCCGGCCACGAAGTCGAGATACTGCTTGCCATCGGCGTCATACATATAGACGCCCTGCCCACGAACGAACAGCGGTGTCTGTCGCTTGTACGTGCCGAGGATCGCATCGGAAGCAGGCGCCGCATTCGGCACCGTCGCCGGCGTCGCCGTGAACGTGATGGGGGCGACAGGAGGGGTCATGGTCGTGGGCGTCATGGTCGAAAACTCAGTGAGGGACAGCAACAGACTGCGGCGCAACGAGGGTGGTACCAGCATCGGGGCTTGAGAGCGCTGCCAGATCGCCGATGCGAACGCGAGCGACGCCACCAGCGAGTGCGTGTGCACACGCATCGAGTTTGGCCGCCATACCGCCGCCGGCGACGCCGGATGTCACGAGGTCCTGCGCGGCGTCCAGTGTCAGCACGGGAATGCGCCGACGTTCGCCGTCGAGTACGCCGGCCACGTCGGCCATCAGAAACAACTCGGACGCGCCCAGCGCGCTCGCGATCGCCGCGGCCGCATCATCGCCGTTGACGTTGAGCGCACCGCCAATCGATTGATCGTCGTGCGTCGCCACCGGCGAAATGACCGGGAGAAATCCCTGAGCGAGCAACGCTTCGACGACCCGCGTGTCGACCCGACTGGGAATTCCGGTGAATCCAAATGTTGGCGCATCGAGGGGAAGCGCGCGAAGGAGCGCCGCATCCTCGCCCGAGATTCCGACGGCAGGCACGCCGACCGCGGTGAGTGCTGACACCAACTGTTTGTTCGCCAGGCCAGAGAGCACCATGCGGACCAACTCCAGGGCGCCCTCGGTCGTCACGCGACGACCGCCAACGAACACCGGCTCTTCACCGCGCAAACGCTGCAGCGCGCTGATCTGATCGCCTCCGCCATGCACGATGACGACGCGACCACCGCTCGTAGTCCACAGCGCGGCCAACGCCGCCGGCAATGCGGGATCGGATTGCGTGCGTCCACCCAGCTTCACTACCAGCGTGCCATTCAACGATGCAGCCCTGTGGTTTCGTCGATGCCGCACATGAGATTGGCGTTCTGGATGGCCTGACCGGCCGCACCCTTCACGAGGTTGTCCAGGGCACTGAACACCAGCAGCGTAGGAGTCCGCACGCCGACCGGGACCCGCGCGCCAATGCGCACCACATTGCGATGCTGCACGTCGGCCAACGACGGCAGGTCCGTCGTCAGCTCGACGAACGGCTCGCTCGCATACGCCTCGCGATATGGCGCGAGGGCATCGTCCAGCGGGCTGGTCAGCGGCACGGTGATCGTCGAGAGGATGCCGCGGTCGACAGGCAGCAAATGCGGTGTGAACAACAGGTCGCAATCGGCGCCCAGCGCGGACATCGCCGCGCGCATCTCGAACAGATGCCGATGCGAATTCCCCACGCCGTACGCGCGATAGTCCTCCGTCACCTCGGCGAACAGCAATTCGAGCTTGGGCGACGCCCCGGCACCGCTCACGCCACTGGCGGCGGCGATGTTGATCGTCGCTCCCGGCGCGATGAGCCCGGCGCGGGCCAGCGGTGCGAGGGCCACGAGTACGCTGGTTGCGTAGCAGCCAGGATTGGCCACCACGCGTGCACGGCGTATCGGCTCGCGAAAGAGTTCGGGGAGTCCGTAGGGCGCGTCGGATGGAACGCCCGCTGGCAGGTCGTGCGTCGCGCCGCCGTGTCCCGGCCGCAGATCACTCGA
>JBEBIR010000547.1:0-3029 GCA_040080315.1 Gemmatimonas sp. | reverse complement strand
TCGGTCTCCGTGAGTTGGAGATCGTCCAGCCACACGCGCAGGTCGCGCACCGGCAGGGCGGTGGCGTAGGCGATATGCTGTCCGGCGATGCGCACGTGCAAGGCATCGGGCTGCAGCTTGGTTCCGCCACAGGTGGTGCAGGGCATCGCCCGTTGGTACTTGCGCAGAAAAATGCGGATGTACTGCTTGTAGCGCTTCTCTTCGAGGGCTTCGAGAAACGGATAGATTCCTGTGTAGGCGCGCGTCTTCGCCCGCAGCAACTGTTCGCGAACCGGCGCGGTGAGTAAACGCCACTTGGTATCCGGTGACGCGCCAAGCGACCGCGTGTACTCCACCACGGTGCGTCGCTGTTTCTCGTAGCGCGGCGCGGTCCACGGATCGATGGCGCCGTCGCGCACCGACAGCTCAGCGTTGGGCACGATGAGCGCTTCGTCGTACGTGAGATTAGCGCCGAATCCGTTGCAGGTCGGGCAGGCGCCGCGCGGATTGTTGAAGGAAAAGAGTTGCGGCGTCGGGAGCGGCGCGCGCGTGCCATCGTTGGGGCACTCGAAACGATCGGTAAACGAAAATCGCGTGACGGTCTCGCCCGGTGCCGCAGCGTGCAACACCGTGGGCGGCGTTACCGGTTCCGGGAACAGCAGCACGACGTCACCGTCGCCTTCGAGAAACGCCGTTTGCACGGCGTCGGCAATGCGTCCGCGCATGGTCGAGCCAGCGCGCAGGCGGTCGACCACAATGTGGAGCGATGGCGACGTTGCCAGATCGATGCCTTCGATCACCAGTTCGTCGAGATGCAGCAACCGTTCGTCCACCGCAATCCGCACAAAGCCGCGCGTGCGCAGGTTCTCGTCAATGACCGCATGCGTGACCTCGCTCGAGCGGATGAGCGGACAAGCCACGGAGAACCGCGTCCCGTCCGGCAAGCTCATGGCGATGTCGGTCACCGACTGCACGGTATCCGGACGCAGTTCGCGGTCGCATACGCGACAATGCGTGCGTCCGATCCGGGCCCAAAGGAGACGAAGGTAGTCGTAGATCTCGGTGGCCGTTCCCACGGTCGAGCGCGAGGTCCGCGTGGGGTTCTTCTGCTCGATGGCGACGGCCGGAGACAGGCCCTCGATCGAATCAACGAGCGGCTTTTCCATCCGCTCCAGAAACTGTCGCGCGTACGCGGACAGCGACTCGACATACCGGCGCTGCCCCTCGGCGTACAGCGTGTCGAACGCGAGCGACGATTTCCCCGATCCCGATACGCCCGTGACGACCGTAATCGCCCGGCGGGGAATGTCGAGGTCGAATCCCTTGAGGTTGTGCTGCCGTGCGCCACGAATGCGAATGCGATCCTTCATGCGCTGAAAACTATCCCTGCGCGCCGCTAGATTGTTCGGGGCATGGTTGCTGCCCCGCACACCGATGACGAGGTCGCCGGCAAGGCGTATGACGCGCGCCTGACTCGGCGGTTGCTTCGGTATATCCGGCCGTATCGCCGACTGGTGGCGGCGTCGCTCGGGCTCATTGCCATCGAGTCGGCGATGCAACTGGCCGGCCCGCTCTTGACTCGCTGGACGATCGACCGGGTGGTGCCGGCGCGAGATGTCACGCTGGTTGTCGAGGTAGCCGTCGCGTACGTTGGCTTGCTGATCGTGCAATTTGGCGCGGCCTACGGCGAGACGTTGTTCACCAACCTGCTGGGCCAGCGCGTCATGCGCGACCTGCGCGCCGAACTGTTCGCACGCTTGCAGCGACTGCCGATTGCGTACTTCGATCGGACGCCGGTGGGGCGACTCGTGACGCGGGTGACCACTGATGTCGAGGCGTTGAATGAACTCTTCACCTCGGGCGTGGTGGCCGGGCTTGGCGACCTGTGTACGCTGCTGGCCATCAGTGGGGTGATGCTGGTGATCGACTGGCGTCTCGCGCTGGCCTCGTTTGCCGTCATCCCATTCGTGTTCCTGGCGTCCCGGGTGTTTCAGGCGCAGGTCCGAACCGGCTATCGCGACATTCGAACGCGCGTGGCGCAACTGAACGCATTCGTGCAGGAGCGATTGACCGGCGTCCGCGTGGTGCAGCTGTTCGGGCGGGAAGCCGCCGAAGTGACGCGATTCGATGCGCTGAACGACGCGCATCTTGGGGCGCAGCTGCGATCGATCACTGTGTATGCGCTTTACTTTCCGGTGATCGAGTTTCTCACGACGTTCGCGCTGGCGAGTCTGCTGGTGACGAGCGGATTTCGTGTTGGCAGTGAGGCGCTGACGATCGGCACCGTTGCCGCCTTTCTCCAACTCGTTCGTCGGTTCTTTCAGCCGCTGCAGGACTTGTCCGAGAAGTACAACATCCTGCAGCAGGCGATGGCGTCGTCGGAGCGCATATTCGGGCTGCTCGACACTCCCCGCGCGCCCGGACTGGATCCCACGCCAGATCTGGACGCCCGTGTGGCCGCCATGCGTCGCGACGGCGTCACCATTCAGTTTGAGGGCGTGTGGTTCGCCTATGACACGGCGACCGGCGTGTCTGACGACGAACCGTCATCACCGGCACGTGCGGCGGCGCCGTCCCGATCGGTTGACGTCGACGCGCCGGCGTTGGCCGGGACCAGCATCCGGTGGGCGCTGCGTGATGTGAGCTTTGTCGCTCGTCCGGGAGAAACCATCGCGCTGGTAGGACACACGGGTGCGGGCAAGACCACCATCGTGAACCTGCTGCTGCGTTTCTACGAGCCACAGCGCGGTCGCATCCTGATCAACGGGGTGGAGATTCGCGAGCTGCCGGTGGACGTGCTCCGGTCGATCATCGGGTATGTGCAGCAGGACATCTTTCTCTTTGCCGGGGATGTCGCGTCGAACGTTCGGCTGGGCCTGCCGCTCGACGCTGACGCACTGGATCGCGCGGCGCAGCGTGTTGGCGCCGATCGGGTGGTTTCGCGACTCGCGGGTGGCTGGCAGCATGAGCTGGCGGAGCGCGGCGCCGGTGTGAGCGTCGGCGAACGACAACTGCTGGCGTTCGCGCGCGCCATCGCCGCGGATCCCGCG
>JBEBIR010000546.1:0-3032 GCA_040080315.1 Gemmatimonas sp. | reverse complement strand
TCATTACACTGACCGGCATCAGCGCACGCAACGGCATTCTCAAGATCAGCCATTACATCAATCTCGTCCTGCATGAGAATGAGAGTTTCGGCGAGCAGCTGGTCGTTCGCGGTAGTCTGGAGCGTTTGACGCCGGTGGAGCGGCCACGAGGGAAGATCTCGGTGCCCTCCCGCTAGATGGCCAGTTAGACTGCACAACATCATCAAGGATCCCGACATGCGGTTGCGTACCTGCTTCTGCACAATGCTGACTCTGTGCCTGCCGCTCGTAACTCGCGCGCAGGATGCCGTCCCCGTCTACCGTGAGGCCCGGCATAAACTGGTTCTCGATTCCCTTCGATTTCGTATCCTGGATGTGCAGATCCCTGCTCGTGATACAACACGATATCATATCCACGATACGCCCATCCTTTATGTCAGTCTCCTGACGTCGCCGACGTCGGCTCAGGTACTCGGTAGCGAGTGGCCTGTCACGCCAGCAAGTCCACCGTTTGCCACCGTTGGCGAAGTGCGTATCGATAGCACATACGTGCAACAGCCGGTCACTCACCGTGTCACGAACGCTGGCGACGGCACGTTTCGGCTTCTGGCTATCGTTTCGTCTGGTCCTGCGCGCGACTCCAGGGAGGAGCCAGGCATTCTTCCTGGCGTCATCCAGCTCCGATCGACATGGTTTCGACAGTCCCGCATTCAGCTATCGGCGCGGGCGACAACAGAGTGGTCGGAATCTGAGAGCCCTGTCCTCGTGGTGCAACCGTTCGCATCTAGCCTCGCTGTTGAGAGCGCGAGTGATGCGCGTCACGCGCTCGACACTCCGGGGAGCTGGTTTCTCGTACCAGCACGCGCGAGGTACCGTATCACGAACGCCGGATCCGACGTAGCCAGCGCCGTGGTGATACAAATCAGGTAGTGTCATGTGCGGCTTCACGTGCGTTGCAGCAGACGGCGGATATTGGAACGCGGCAGCAATACGCCAGCGCGTTCGACCTCAGCAGCAATCCTCGAACTGCCACTTCTGGAACTAGATGACTGAATCGCTTGGTGCGGCCCTCGCCACCGCTCGCGGCTTTTTCGATGCGCTGAGCTCTGGAGATCACCAACGCGCGTCTGCAATGGTCGCACCATCCGATCGCACGGTTTTTCGGGAGAATCAACTGGCCAGTCTGATAAGTTGGGCGAACCAGCGCGATGCGATTAAGTCCATGCTCAGCGGGGACGGCGATGGGGCGGTCTCATGGGCTTCCGATGGAATCTATGGGCCAGAGGAGCTGGCTCGCGTTGCGGGAACGCCACTTCTTGACATCACCAATGTTCGTACACTCGGCGAGCTCGCCGCGTTGTTGCCCGACGAGTTCTTGTCGCTCTACCTTGATCTGAGCACGCCGCTCAGCGGTGCAGTTGGTAGCGACACCATGGAGCGGCCACGATATCGCGTGCTGGGTGGTGTTTTCGATGGTGCCGACGTTGTGCACGTGGTCTACCGATGTGATATCGGGTATGACGATCCGCATCACGTTGACGTTCTCCGCGTCGTACAACTTGCCGACGGTTGGTCCGTCGACATCTCCAAAGCTGGTCACAATATCGTGAACACCTCGTGGCTCATGCTGACGATGGTTCCTGCACCGCTTGATGGGTCCGCTGATGTCGACTCGCCTGATGTCTAGCCCCGGCTGCAGTTGACAGCCGATCTATTGGGTGCGCGCTGCGCGCGCTCCATTTGATTCGGCTGCCAAGGAACTTTATGGTTTGGTTGCGGAGCATGCTCATTCAAGCCATGTCACGTGCAAGACTCGCTGCGACGGTCTCATTCGTTGTCCCTTGGCTTGCAGGACCATTTGCTGTGGCGCGGACGGTTGAGCAGAATGCCCGGGCAAGTGTTTATGGAACCTCACGAGCCATGGGATCGCCGTCAGCGGAGCGAGTGGCGGATCGTGCATATTCATGCGTCGTCCGCAGACATTCGGCCATGATCGGGCGGCCGACGGTCCCAGTAGTTGCGCCCTAACGAAACCGCGCCGCCGGCCGGAGGACGTCGTGACTGACACTGCTCTTGCGTTTGACTACATGGAGACCGGCTCCGGCCCCGCCCTCCTGTTCCTGCCGGGGAGCTTCGGCACCGGTGCGGGTTGGAAGGCGGTCATCGGTCATCTCGGCGACGGCTTCCGTACGGTAACGACTAGCCTGCTCGGGTATGGGGCCACACCAGAAGTCCGACCGGACGGCAATACCACGTTGACGCAGCAAGTCGACGTCATCGACCGCATCATCGACCGAATTGGCACGTCCCCGCATGTCGTGGGGCACTCGTATGGCGGGCTTGCCGCCATCGTGCATGCGCTGACCGGGCGACACCGTCCCGCGAGCCTTCTGCTCGTGGAGGCGAATCCCCTAGGCTTGCTGCGGGCGTCGGGCGACCTCGAACACTACGCGATGTTCGAGGCGATGACGGGTCCCTACTTTGCTGACTTCGCCCGGGAGAATGCCGAGGCGGCCCGGCACGTCATCGACTTCTACGGCGGTGCTGGGACGTTCGATGCGATGCCCGCGAAGGTGCGCAGTTATGTCATTGCGACCACAGCGGTGAACGTGCGCGACTGGTCCTCCGGAACACCGTTCGAGCCTACCAAGGAGAGGCTGCAGGCGATCACCGTTCCCACGACCGTGGTGCGAGGAGCACGCAGCCATCCGGCGATGCTCAGGATCGCCGAGCTGCTGCACGATGCGATCCCCAGAGCGCACCTGGTCACGATCGAAGGCGGGAGTCACTTTCTTCCGAGCACCCATCCAGCGGAGGTCGCAGGGCTGGTTCGGCGGCACGTCGATGGAACACGGACGACGTAAGACGCGAGGTGTGCACGGGAGGCGAAGCCGATCCACCCCGGCGAGATCCTGCGCGAGGACTTTCTACGACTTGGGAAGCTCTTCGAGAATGATCGTATCATTGGCGAGGTCGAGTTGCACTTGGAGGGTCTCCGCGACGCGGGCCTGCCTATTCCGGTCGGCGCCACGTCAGCCACGTACGTCGAGGTT
>JBEBIR010000545.1:0-3033 GCA_040080315.1 Gemmatimonas sp. | reverse complement strand
GAGGGTGGCGGGGAAGCACTAGGCTTGGTGCCATCCTTCAACGCCACGTTGGCGATGGTGGAACAACAGACGAGAGACGGAGGACTGGAGACGGCAGACTCAGACTGCTGGTCTTTGTCTCGAGTCGACCGTCTTACGTCTCCCTGTCTGTTGTTCTTCGGCGGCAACG
This sequence comes from Gemmatimonas sp., assembly GCA_040080315.1. GTDB lineage: Bacteria > Gemmatimonadota > Gemmatimonadetes > Gemmatimonadales > Gemmatimonadaceae > Gemmatimonas. Next base: position 2,864 of record JBEBIR010000545.1, on the reverse strand, counting down.
ACAGCTTCAGTTCAGGCGCTAGCCTAGCATCTTACGCACACAGTAGCGCATCAATCTCCGGATCCCCGGTCGGCAGGCTCACCCCTTCGCTCGTTGCCCCAGCGGCCAGCAACGCTGCCACCGATCCGGTGCTGCGGCGGTCGGTCCAGTACGAGTCCACGCATGCTGAAACGGCGCGCATGAGTGGCGAGCGGCCCTTGCCATCACGCGCATTCACGTCGGCACCTCGTGCAATGAGCAAGCGCACGGTCTCCGGCCAGCCGCGCCACGCCGCCGCGTGCAGCGCGGTGCTTTGCCGCGCAATGTCCCAGTAGCCGTTACCGTTTGCGTCGGGCGCGTCGACCGGCACGTCAAGGTCCAGCAACACGCGCACGCCATCCGTGTTGCCGATACCGGCGAATTCCGTGAGCAGCGCGCCGCCCCGTGTGATCACCTCGCGGCGCAGCTCAGGCGACGCGGTCAGCAGTTCCAGCGCTCGGTCTGGATCGCCAACGGCGCAAGCGGCCAGCACCGCGTCAATCCCCCGCAGCTCAAGGTGAATGCCGCGCTGTTCGAACAGCCTGAGCACGTCGCCGCGCCCGTCGCGGGCGGCTTGCGCCATGCACGACACCCCCGATGCACCAATGGACGGATCACCACCCGCGTCCAGCAGACGCACGATGATCGCCACGCTGTTGTCGCGCGTGATCGCCTGATGCAGCGACGTGTGCCCCCAAGGCGTCAGGCGATTCGGGTCGGCACCGTTGGCGAGCAACAGTGCGATGCCGTACTCGTCGTGCCAGTCGCACTTGCGCAGCAACATCGTGGCCAGACTGTCGTCCGTCAGCGTGCCATGTTCGATCAGTTCACGCAGCGCGGAATTGTCATGACTCTCGGGTGTGTGATACGTGACTTCGTCGTCATTGGCATTGGCCCCACGGTTCAGCAGCAGGCGGGTCAGTTCGCCGTGATGGGCCACGCCACTGGCACCATACAGCACGCACTCCCACTCTGCCTTCTGCCGACCTCCCGGTGTCATGAAGCCGGTATTCGCGCTGGCGCCCGCGTCCAATAGAGCCTCCGCCGCCGCGACAAAATTTCCCGAAGGTCCGGACCCGTGCTGCAGATAGCGCGAAAAGCACAAATACGTGAGCGCATCCCATCCGTGCGGACCGCCCTTTGTGGTGGCCGCGCGCGGGTCGTTGGCCAGCGTGCCATGCACCAGCGCATGGTCGCCAAGTACGGCGGCGGTGTAAATGTTCGCGCCAGCCAGTTGTGGATGTTCTTGTAGCAAGGCGTTGGCGCGATCCAGCGTGCCGGAGTCGTGCGACGCATCCTGCGGAACAGTAGCCGCGACGAGGAATTCGACAATCGCATCGGTCACGAGGCCTCCGGCGCTTGAGAGGAGCGGATGGAGCGAGCCGCTGCTCAACATACTACTTTCTCGCGATGCCTGAATCGTCGATTTCGGTGTCGCGAGCGCCCGTGGTGCCGGAGACGCCGCTGGAGCAGGCCGCGTTTTCGAAGGCTGCTGCGCGCCTGCTGCCGCTGCTGTTTGCCTGCTATATCGTCGCGTATCTCGACCGCGTGAATGTGGGATTCGCCAAGCTGCAGATGGTGGCCACGCTGGAATTCTCCGATACGGTCTACGGTTTCGGCGCGGGCATCTTCTTTCTCGGCTACTTCCTGTTTGAGGTCCCGAGCAATCTGATCCTCGAGCGAGTGGGCGCGCGCCGGTGGATTGCCCGCATCATGATCACGTGGGCCATCGTGTCGGGGTCATTCGCCTTTGTGGCGGTGATTCCGTGGGGCCCGCTTCCCGCGCTCTTCGGGTTGTCGCGCATTGAGTTCAGCTTCTATGCGCTTCGCCTGCTGCTGGGAATTGCCGAAGCCGGATTCTTTCCCGGCATCATTCTGTACCTGACCTACTGGTTCCCGGCCGCGCGCCGAGCACGCACGGTCGCGTTGTTCATGACGGCGGTTGCCGTGGCGAATGTGATTGGGGCACCACTCTCCGGCGCGATCATGCAGTACATGGATGGCTGGTCGGGCTGGGCCGGATGGCGCTGGTTGTTTGTCGTGGAGGCGGTGCCGTCGCTGATCGCTGGCATCGTCGTGCTGGTGTGGCTGCCCGATCGGCCGGCAAACGCGCCGTGGCTGCGCGCCGATGAACGCCAAGCCATAACGAGCCGGATTGCCGCGGATAACGACGCCCGGGGGCAGAGCGGCGACCGACACGGCGTGCGCGCCGCATTTTCCGATGTGCGCGTGTGGGCACTGGCCTTCGTGTATCTCACCATCGCGTTCGCGCTCTATGCCACGAACTTCTGGATGCCTACGCTGGTGCAGGAGTTCGGCGCGGATCGAACGGACTACGTGACCGTGGGTCTGATTACCATGATCCCGTGGGGACTTGGTGGCATCGCCATGGTCATCGTTGGGTCCCACTCCGATCGCACGGAAGAGCGTCGATGGCATGTAAGCGGCTCACTGCTGGTTGCGGCGCTGGGATTGACCGTACTCGCCATGGTGGGAAACAACGCCGTGTGGTCTGTCGTGGCCTTGTCACTGGTGACGTGCGGTGTCCTGTCCACCTTCGCCACCTTCTGGTCCTTGCCCACCGCGTTTCTGTCACCGACAGCGGCCGCGGCAGGCATTGCGTGGATCAACTCCGTGGGCAATCTCGGCGGTCACTTTGGCCCCGATCTCATTGGACGAATTCGTGACGCCACCGGCACATCGTCCAACGCATTTGTTGTGCTCGCGCTGATGGCGATATCGGGCAGTCTGGTGACGCTGTGGGTGACGCGCGTCTCCGTGCAGCGACACGCACTTCACCTTCGGTCGTGAGTTTGATGTGCTCCAGCACACGATCATGAATGCGA
>JBEBIR010000544.1:0-3034 GCA_040080315.1 Gemmatimonas sp. | reverse complement strand
TCGCTCAGTGACCGTCCGGCAAAGTTGGCTTCCACCTTGATCACGTTATCGCGATTGAGATGGTTGACGATGGCGGGACCCAGGTCGCTGCGGATGCGCGCCACTTGCTGCAGCGGGATAAGCTGCGCGTTCGGACCTGAACCGATGGCAATGGGCAGCTGCGCCAGATCGGAGCCGCGCGCGCGCGACTCGGGTGTCAGACGCACCATGACTTTGCGCGTTTGGTTGGTCGGGTCCACCCAGTCGCCTGCATCGAGTCCGGCAAAGGCCGGTCGAATCGCCTGCGCCACCTGGCCGATGCTGAGGCCGAGCGATCCGGCCAGCCCGCGATCGATCTCCACGGTCAGCTCCGGCTTCTGTCCCTTGGTACTGAGGCCGACATCCACCGCGCCCGGCGTCGACTTCATGGCGGCCTTGTATTGATCGGCCACCGACTGCAGCGCCGCCTTGTCACTGCCGCGCAGTTCCATCGATATCTGCTTTTGCGCACCCGCAAAATCGTTCGTGAACACGGCCACATCGGCACCACCAACACCCTGTACATCCGCGCGCATCTGCGCCGCCAGCTCTTCAGCACCGCGCTGTCCGATGGCCCGGCGCGCCGCCTTCGTGCTGAGCTTCACATAAACGCTCGCCTTGTCCACCGCCCCACTCGCACCACCGGCGGTGACAAACGTGTACTGCACTTCCGGATACTTGCTGACCAGTCGCAGCGTCTCGCCAACCTTCTGTCGCAGATAGTCGACGTTCGCGCCGGGCGGCGTCTCGACGGTCAATTGGACTTCGGCGTTGTCTTCCAGCGGGAAGAACCCACCGCCCACCACACCAAGCACCGGCATGGCCAGCGCAACGGCAAAGCTGGAAGCCGCCAGGAAGACCATCGACTTGGGATGATCCAGCGCCCACCCGATCACACCGCGATACCCGTTCGCCAATCCGTTGAACCAGATGTTGAACCGATCGAGCTTCTTCGTAATCCAGGCCTTCTCATGCTCCTCCTTGTGCGGATCCGGCCAGTAGGCGGAGAGCATGGGATCGAGCGAGAACGACACGAACAACGACACCAGCACCGAGCAGGCGATCGTGAGGGCGAAGGGCTTGAACCACTGGCCCGACACGCCCTGCAGAAACGCGATCGGAATGAACACCGCGATGATGGAGAACGTGGTCGCCGCGACCGCGAGTCCGATTTCATCGGTGCCTTCGCGCGCGGCCGTGTAGTGGTCTTTCCCCATCTCAATGTGCCGCACGATGTTCTCGCGCACCACGATGGCATCGTCGATCAGGATGCCGATGGCCAGTGACAGTCCCAGCAGGGACATCGTATTCAGCGTGAATCCAAATGCCCACACGGCGACGAAGCTGGCCAGTACGGACACGGGCAACGCCAGGCCGGTGATCACCGTGGAGCGCCACGAGTTGAGGAACAGGAACACCACCAGGACCGTCAGTAGGGCTCCCTCGATAAGCGCGCTTTGCACGTTGTCCACCGAGTCCTCGACCCGCGTGCCTTTGTTCTTGACGATGTCGAACTGCGCGCCCTTGGGCAGCGTGAGACGGAGCTGATCAACTTTCTTGAGGATCGCTTCCGCCACCGCCGTGGTCGAATAGCCATTGGTTTTCTTGATCTCGATGCCCACGGCATCCTTGCCGTTGAACAGCGCCACCGTGCGTTGCTCTTCCGTGCCGTCGGCCGCCGTCGCGACATCGCCAAGTCGGATCACGTGCCCAGCCCGCTCCGCCACGACCAATTGCAGGAAATCCTCAGGACCATTCAATCGTCCCTGCAGTCGAATCGTGCGCTCATCGAGTGCGCTGTTCACACGACCAACGGGCACGGCAAGATTTCCCTGCTGCAGCGACTGCACCACCTGCGGCACGCTCACGCCCGCCGCCTGCAGACGCTGCGGGTCCAGATTGATCGTCAACTCGCGCTTGACCGCACCGGTAACCTGCACGTCGGCCACGCCGGGAATCGATCGCAACTCGCGCGTGATCCCCGGATCGGCAATTTGTGTCAGTTGCGCCGGCGAGAGCGACGTGGAGAACAACGACAGCGTGACAATGGGCGCGTCGGTCTCATTGAACTTCCGGAGAATCGGCTCTTCCATCTCCTGCGGCAAATCCTGTCGCTTCGTGCCGATGGCGTCGCGGATTTCCTGTGTGGCCTCCTGCAGCGGCTTGGAGAACACAAACTCCGTCATGATCTGGGCAAAGCCATCGCGCGCTTCGCCATTGATGCGCTTCACGCCGGAGATTGCCTGGATCGCGTCCTCGATGGGCTCGAGGACCTCGCGCTCCACCTGCTCGGGCGACGCACCGGGATATATGATCGTGGTCATCACGATCGGCGGCTGCACCTCCGGAAACTCATCGGTCTGCAGACGGAAGAGCGCCACCAGTCCGAATCCGGCCAACGCGACGACCGACACCACCGTGATGAGCGGACGCTTGATCGCAAAATCTGATATGAACATGCGGGTTCCGTAATTGCCGTAGGTGGGCGCGACGTTTGCCTAGTTGTTCTTGACCGGCGCAGCTGGCGCGTCCTTCGGTGTGGAGACCACGACGTGTGACCCCACCGAAATGCCGCGCGCGGCGCCCAGCAGAACGGTGTCGCCACCGGCGATGCCCGATCGGATTTCCAGAGTCTCGGCCCCTTCGTCGCGCACGCCCAACTGCACTTCAACGCGCTCCACCTTGCCGCCCTTGAGCCGCATCACCACGGCAGTGATTCCTGTTTGGTCCACGGCCTTTTCCGGCACCAACACACCGACGCGCTTTTCTGCCGCAACCCGGCCTTCGACAAACAGACCGGCCACCAACGCATTCTGCGCGTTCGGCACGGTGGCCAGCAGGCTCACCTGCCGGGTTTGCGGATCGACCATCGGACTCACGCGCGTAATCCGGCCTTCCAATTGGCGATCAGAACCATTCACCGTGAAAATGACTGGCGCGCCCACGCGCACGTCGGCGAGTGCCGACGTTGGCACCGATGCTTCGACCTTGAGACTGCGCGGATCGATGATGGTGA
>JBEBIR010000543.1:0-3034 GCA_040080315.1 Gemmatimonas sp. | reverse complement strand
CCTCGCGGGACACGTGCAACATGCACTTGCGAATGATCACCCCATTGTCGGCCAGCAGGCGTTCAAACGCGACAATCTGTGCGAAGCGCGGACGCCAGACGGCTTCCGGCGCGAGCTTGCGCACGCGCACTGCCAGCACGTCTTCGTAGTGCGATCGATTGAACACGCCCACCATGCCCAATGGCGGCACCACTTGATGCACCCGCCAGAGGAAGTCGTGGCGCAATTCGAGCGCGGTGGGTGGACCGAATGCCGCGACCGTCACGCCGGTGGGATTGAAGGCGCCGTACACCGTCTTGATCACGCCGTCCTTGCCTGATGCATCGCGGCCCTGCAGCACCAGCAGCAGCGCGTGGCGACGGTCGGCGTGAAACGCATCCTGCAACGAGCGCAGGCGGTCGAGCAACACATGTGTCGCTGGTTCGATCACGTCCCGAGACGGAACGTCGTCCAGGCGCGCCGCCTTGCTGCCCAGCTTGACGCGATCATCCCGATCCACTGGCTCAAGTCGAAGCGACTTGAGCGCGTCGGGCACGTCCCAATTCTTCCCGTTGCTGTTGCTCATCTGCGAGGTGGATCAGGGGTCTCGGTGGCGATCCTGCCGGTCATGTCATGCACGAAGATACAGAACACAAGATCACGATCTGGTGTCGGATCCGCAGCCGTGAAGGCCTCTGGAACCAGTCGCCGAAACGTCTCGACGCCCTGCACATAGTGTGCCTGATCGCTCGCGGCGCCTTCCGGGTCGGGAAAGGTGACACGTCCATGCACGACCACACTCCGCCAGGTGAACAGCGCATCGACCTCGTCGATCTCGAAAGCGACCCACGGATGATGTACAAGCACGTCGACCTTCGTGCCGAATCGCGTGCGGCCGAAGATATGACCATCCGCAAACACATAGTGTATTGGTTCGATATCCACCCGGTCGCGAAAGGTGAACGCGAGACGTCCAACATGATGCCGACGCAACAGCGCCTCGCACTCCACATCCTCGAGCTCAGCGAACGTGGGAACTCCGCGATCCTGCGTCATGTGCGCGTGTCCGGTTCAAACGGTTCCATGTGGATCAGCACGCCCAGCGCGGTGGGAACTCGCTCCCGGATGGCGCCCTTCACACATCCAGACAGAATGTGCGCGTCGTGAAGTGACAGCGCGGGGTCTGCCTGCACGTGAATATCCACGTAGTGTCCGGTCCCACTCTTGCGAATCTTGAGCTTCTCGATCGCCAGCACGCCGGGCGTTTCGCGCGCGGCGGCGCCGATCTCGTCGAAGAGCGCCGAGTCAGGCGCATGATCCATGAGGTCGCGGGTGGCCTTGCGCAGCAACATCCCGCCGTTGAGAAAGATCATGCCCGCCGCGACCAGTGCGGCCCAGTCGTCAGCAGGCTCCCATCCCGGTCCGCCAATAAGCGCTGCGCTGATTCCGACGAACGCGGCGGCAGACGTGATCGCGTCGGAGCGATGATGCCAGCCATCTGCTTCGACCACGACGCTACCGCTGCGCTCGCTGGCCTTGAGCACGCGCTTCGCCATGACCTCCTTGATGATGATCACCGCCGCCAGCACGGCCAACGTGAACGGGGCCGGCGTATGATGCGGGGTACGAATCTCCCGGACTGCCTCGATCGCAATGCCGGCTGCAGCACCCAACATGAGCGCAGCCACCGTTGCGGCGGCAAGCGGTTCGGCGCGACCGTAGCCGAACGGGTAGCGACTATCCGGAGAGCGGTTGGCGATGCGGAGCCCACTGAGGACGACCAGCGAGCCGATCGTGTCAGTGGCGCTTTCGATGGCGTCCGCCACCAAGGCGTACGAATTGCCCACCAGACCGGCGACCAATTTGACTCCCGCCAACAACGCATTGATGATCAGGCCCAGCTGTGCCAGGCGCTGCGAGTGGCGTGTATCGTGCAGGTCCTGTCCAAACGGCGGCGTCAGCACGGCGGCGGCGATTTCAAGGTAAGGGGCACTCCCGACAGTGAAGTAGTGTATGTTTCTCTTGCCAGGCCTTCTGGTAAAGGGAACTTATCAGTACGCGAGTGCGTTTTCGACGTTGTGGAGGGTCAGGCCAGATACCTGACTCCCCGCCCGTTCGGGAGCATTCCAAATTCAATGAGACGAACATGCGCAATCTACGAAGCCTCACGCTGGGTGCCGCCATCGGTGCCGTGATGGCCTTGGCAATTCCCGCCTCCGCGGAAGCTCAACGACAAGGCGCCATCGAAATCGGCGGATTCGGACGCTACACCAAGTATATGGACACCCTGAATCTCGATCCCGCCTTTGGCGCCGGTGGTCGCGTGGGCATTTACGCGTTCCGCAATTGGCTGGCCGAATTGGAACTGAGCTACGCGGATGCTGATGTGAACAAGGCGCTGACCGGTGACATCGGCCGTGATTCGCTCAGGAAGGTGTCCGACGCCATGTGGTCCTATCGGATGACGTACAACTATCCGATGACACCTCAGGTCAAGATTCTCCTTGGCGCCGGCTACGGATACCACTCGTTTGGCCGCGTGCGACAGGTAGCGCCGCGCGGTGGTGGCCCGCAGGGATTGGTGGGCGTCCGCTTCGTACTGAACAACCGTTTGTCGGCTCGCGTTGAGGGGACCGGGACGTATATCATGCCCGAAGATGCGAACGCCAAGCCCGTTGCGCGGGCGACTGGACTCAATCTGGGCGCTCAGGCTGGCCTCAGTCTTTCCTTCTTCACGAACCCGCCGAAGCCGCGAATCCAGTACGACACGGTCCGCGTCACGGAAGTCCGCATTCAGCGTGATACGCAGTTCATTTCGCGTATCGATACCGTGCGCTCTGCCGGCCCTGCCGCCAAGGCCATCGTGATTGGTGCCATCAACTTTGGTTTCAATAAGAGCGACATCACGCCAGAGGCGAAGGTCATTCTGGACAAGATCGCTGAATCACTGATCGCACCAGCCAACGCGTCGCGTACCATCGACGTCACCGGCAATACCGACGCCATCGGTAGCGAGGGGTACAACGTCAAGCTTGGACAGGATCGCGCCGACCAG
>JBEBIR010000542.1:0-3041 GCA_040080315.1 Gemmatimonas sp. | reverse complement strand
CAGCGTGAGGCGTGTCAGGGAAAATCGGTGGCATGTTCAATTCCGGGGAGGTAATTTTTGGGCCTCCTCCCCTCCCCTCTCTCCAAAAGGCGGGTCACATGCACCACACCCTCAAACGTCTGATCGTTGGTGCATCGCTTGGCGCGATGCTCAGCGTGCCGGCGCTTGCCCAGAATACCATCACACTCGAAGGATCCGTCAAGGGTGACGGCGCGCCGGTGGTTGGTGCCCAAGTCACCGTCGTCAACGTAGCCACCCGCGAAACCGCACGCGCCATCACACGCGCCAGCGGCGAGTTTCGCGTGCTCGGCCTCTTCTCCGGACGGTACACCGTCAACGTGAAGGCCATCGGGTTCCGTCAAGCAACAGATACCGTTGATCTCGCTATCGGCCAGCGTGCCCGCCTCGAGTTCTCGCTCGAGAAAGGCGCCGCCGAACTCGAAGGTCAGACGGTCACGGCCGATCGCGTCAAGCAGGTGGAAGTGCAGCGCATGTCGGTCTCAGCGCCCGTCACCAAGGATGAAATCGAAAACCTGCCGCTCAGTTCGCGCGGCATCCTGAACCTGGCCGGCATCGCCCCGGGCATCAAGACATACGCACCACAGTCGGGACGCACCTTGCCGTCGGGCGGCGCGGCACCCGACCTTCGTTTCTTCAACGTCTATATGGACGGCGTTGAAATGAAGAGTCTCTTCAACGGCAACATCGTGGGACTGGGTCAGACCGGCTCCCCGCTGCCGCAGGAAGGACTCGAGACCTTCCGCGTGTACGTCAATCCCTACGACGCCGAGTACACACGCGCCGGCTCGTATGTCATCAGCGCCGAAAGCCGTCGCGGCACCAACACGTGGCAGGGCTCTGGATTCGGTTTCTTCCAGAACAAGCAAGTCACGGCGCGCAACGCGTTCCTCGCGCCAACCGCGCCCACGCCAAACTACGGCAAGACGCAGCTGGGATTCAACCTGCGCGGACCGCTCATCAAGGACAAACTGTTCCTCGCCACCAGCTATGAACTCGCGTCCACCGATTTCTACCTCGACGTGAATCCGTCGAGTGGAGCAAACTGGGCGTCGTACAAGGGTTCGTTCGCCGCACCCAACAAGAACCACTCATCGTATACGCGCTTGACATGGGTGCAGAACCCGCGGCTCACCTACGACGCCATGGCGTCGGTGCGCTTCCTGCGCGGCGAAGGCAACTTCGGCGCTCGCGTCTCGCAGGATGGCGGCATCTCGCAGAAGTACGAGATCTATACGGGACAGCTGCGCCAGCGCTACATCGCCCAAAGCGGAAATTTCGTGAATGAAGCCAGCCTGCAGGTCGTGAACTGGAATCACAACGAAGCACCGCTCAAGCCGGGACCGCAGCTCAACTATCCGGGCATCGTGTTCGGCACGTCAGGGTTCCCGCTCATCCTCAAGGAAACCCATCTGCGCCTCGTCGACCGCGCCACGATGAACGTGGAGAACGGGTCGGGCTCTCACGTCATCAAGTTCGGCGTGGAGCTGAGCAGCATCTCCGCCACGCAGAACCAGCCCAACAACACCAACGGCACGTTCGGCTTCCTCACCGACACCTCATCGCTGCCCAACACGGCATCCATCGCGGTCGGCTTCACCGATCCGAACGGCACCAGTGACGCCATCGCCAGCGCGACGGGCTACACCACGGGCTTGTACATCAACGATGAATGGCGCATCAAGCCCAACTTCACGTTGTCGCTGGGCATTCGGCACGACGCCGAGTTGAACACGATGAACAACGACTACACGGTGCCCTGGGCCGCTGACCCGGTCCTCAAGGCCCTGCCGGCGCTCACCAATTTCCTCAACGTGGGCAATCGCAAGAACCAGCTCGGCAACATTTCGCCCCGGGTCTCGTTCTCGTGGGACCCCATGAAGGACAACAAGACCTTCGTGCGTGGCGGCTTCGGCATCATTTACGACCGCGTCACCAGCTTCATGGGATTCCAGGAACGCCGGAATTCCACGTGGCGCACGTACAACTTCACGTTCAACAACACCAGCAACCTGCCAACGAAGGATCCGGCTGTGCTGCGTCAGCGCGTGATCAGCGGCCAGTCCGTGTCACCGGCGCCGATTCTCATGAACCTCGAGATGAAGACGCCGCACAGCCGTCAGATGTCGGTTGGTGTCGGACATCAGCTCACGCCCGAGTTCGGCCTCAATCTCGACTACGTCATGCAGCACATGGACAACCTCTATGTGCAACGCAATCCCAACTACCTCGACAAGACGGTCACGCCCAATCGCCGCAAGCTCACCGCAGCGTATGGCGACATCCTGTTGTGGGATGACATCGGCCAGTCGGACTACTCGGCCGTCATGCTGCAGGCTACATGGCAGCGCAGGAAATCGCGCGTGAACCTGGCGTACACGATGGGCTGGTATCAGGGTGACTTTGACACTGGTGGCCTGCCCAACTTCGCGTATCCGTTCCTGTTCAACCGCCAGCGCACCACGGGTGACGAGCGCCATCGCCTGGTGATCTCGAACATCACGCCGTTGCCGTTCAAGTTCCAGTTCTCGGCGGTGTCCACGTTCGCCAGTCCGCGTCCGTACGGGCAGATCGACGGTCGCGACATCAATCTCGACAACATCACGGGCGATGACTTCCCGGGTGGCACCGTCTCCACAACCGGCATCCGCACCGCCATGCCGGCCAACGCGTGGATCAACTGGTACCGCAACGTCGACGTGCGCGTCTCGCGTCCGCTGTTCGACTGGAGTGGCCGCAAGGTCAGCTTCTCGGCGGAAGGCTTCAACGTATTCAACTTCAAGAACAACCTGTCGTACGGCGGCACGCAGTTCACCGCAGCAGGCGTTGCGGTTCCCTCATTTGGCAAGGCGCTCAGCTCGTTCGGAGCGCGTCAGGGTCAAGTGGGGATGCGCGTCGACTGGTAGGAAAGAGGAACAACAGGGAGCAGTTGAACGTCATTCGGGGGGCAGGAGGGAGGAACTGATGCAGGATGGAGAAAGCAGGGGTGGCATGCCACCTCTCTCGACTCCGACCTGGCTCAG
>JBEBIR010000052.1:0-13078 GCA_040080315.1 Gemmatimonas sp. | reverse complement strand
GTAAAGAATCGCCTTGGTGACGTTGATCTCCTTCTCGTCGAAACCGGTCTGGTTGTGGATTCCCAGTGCGCGAAGCAGGTGTGGTCCCCGTTGAGTAGTCGCGCGGATCCCGCTGTCATAGTCGGCGGACTTGGCGACCGGCCGGAGAGGAACGGGGATATTCGACGGACGAATGCCCTGGCTGATCAGGGCTTCGCGTGCCGACGTCTTCATCGCGAGCAGCGCCGGCCCCCGCACCAGGAGTGCGCGGTCTTCCCAGGACGTGCTGCTGTAGTGTTCCCCCACGCCCGCGCCGGTGTAGAGGGCCTCGCCAGCGTATGGATCGGCCTCGGTGATGTCGTAGAACGCCAGCTTGCGGTGATCACGCATCATGTTGTCTGTCGTCGCCAGCCCGGGGATCAGGCGCCAACTGAAGAACGAGTAGTCGGCCGTGTTGGTGATGTTCACGTGCACCGAAATCAGGTTTCGCAGCCATTGATCGCCGTATTGGCCGCGCTGCAGCTGCAGCAGGCGGGAATTCGCGATGGCGGACCGCAGCGAATCCTGCGCCACTGTCAGCGAGTCTTCGTACGCGCCAAACCCCTTGGGCAATTTCGCCCGATGTCTCGTGGGGTCCTCGAGCACGTTCATCCAGAGGCGGGAGCCGTTCACCTGGTAGAAGAACTGATCCAGCATGATCATGTAGACCGGAAACGTCCCGGTGCGGTCGTAGTCACGCACGTGCGCGGTCATCGCCGCCAGGTACGACCACACCACGTGATCGAAACTCATCTTGTCCGGTCCGCCGCTCGCGTTGTAGCCGCGGAAGTCATGCACCCAGAGGACGTGGTATTGCTCCGCCTGCCGGATCGTGCGGCGCAATTCATGCTGGAATCGTTCGTTGATGACGTACGAGACGAGATTCCCCTCAGTGAACCGGTCGCTGACCGCCTGCTCGATGAGCGCATCGAGCTCGCCCTGTGAATCGTGCTGGTCGGGCGTGAGCGCATACTGCAGCGGCAGCCAGACGAATCGTGAGTCGCGCCACTCCGTGCGCAGCGCGGCGCGGTTCTCCTCGATCAGGTCGAGCATCGCGGTGAATACCCAGAGCACCGACTCCCGCTCCGCGCTCGGCACTGATGACTCGACGGTCAGCCAGCGCATGAAGACGCCGCGAGCTCTGTTGGCGAAGTCTTTTGTCGAGTCATGCTTTTTTGTCTGCCCGAGCAGCCGGTTGTACGGAAGCAGGACTTCCGCGAGGACGACATCGCGGGCGCGTCTGGCAACACTGGCCCCTTCAGCGGTCGGCATCGCCGTCGCCGATGTCGCACCGGTGAGTGCTGCGGAGAACGCGCGATCGATCGCGTCGTGATAGCGAAGCACTTCGTCGTTGACGGTGCGGTACGGCGCGCCCGCGTCGGACGGCGGCCGCAGCTCCTGCTGCAGCGCGCGGATCGCGGTGGTGGCCCGCGCCGAGTCTCGCGTGCTGTTCGCTGCCGGACGGTCGAGGAACGGAGTGTTCAGGCGACCAATCAGGCGCGCGGCATGACGCGCGTTCGCCATCAACGCCTGGAGCACACGAACCACGCTATCGGACGGGGTCGGGGCCACCACGGGTCGTGCGACGGTGAGCGCCGCGCGATCGGAGCGTGGTCGTGTCTGGCCAACGGGAATGCGGCGACGGAAGGGACGGTCGACGCCGATCATGGCGTACCAGTTGCGCCCTGGCATCAGGTCGAGGCGCAGCATGGTTCCGTCGTGAAACAGGCCACCGCGGCGCATCGGGAGCGAATACGAAATGTCCGCTCTTCCGGCGCCCGTACCGAAGTTGTAGTCGATGCCGAGCCCCGTGAGCAGGACCGGACTAATGAGGTGAAGGCGCACTCCGCCATCCATGCGCGTGCCACGCGTGCCCGCGTACCCTTCGAGGCTCATGGCAGCAGCGCCGACGAGCGGGTTCAGCAGGTCATGAAACGCAGAGAGTCGCAGTTCAGTCGCACTCAGCAGTTCGAGCGTTTCGCCTTTTGATCGCCCGAGAGCCGCACCGATGTTCAGCTTCCACGGTGGGGGCTGTCCGAGCGAATGCGTGAGCCCGCCATCAGTGGGCGCGCGCAATTGCGCGCCGGCCGACCGAGAAAGCAGTATGCTCAACGCGAGCACCATCGCTGTTACGCGCACGGTCAGCCCTGGATGAATGTCAATCAGTATTGCGCGCCACAGACGTACGTTCCGATCGATGGCAAGTCAATCGAACTCGACTGCCGGCTCGCCCTAGCGGCAGGCGTCCAGCGCCACTGGGTCTGGCGGCGACATGCTGGTGAGGCGCCACTCTCCCCCGATGAGCAAGCTCGCCGTGCCCAACGTGGCGCGGCACGCGGCAGGAAATTTCCTGGCGACGAGTTGCGTCAGATCGAACAGCGCGGCGGATGCGCGATTCAGTCCGTGATGGCTTCCGAACACGCGCTGCATCCATCCACCGGAGGCGAGTCCGTCAGTCACGTCGATCGTTTCGAGCCCCGCGAGTCGGATCGGGAGCGGAGGCGATCCGCGAATGAGTCCCGCGCGATCGCCCTTGTTCAGCGCCTTCGACATCTGGAGGATTCGATCGTGCTCGGACGCGTACAGCAGCAGTCGATGTGTCAGCGGCAGCATGGCGGGCACCACGGTATCACGGAATCTTTTCGCGTCGACATCCGGTGCGAAGAACGCGAACGCACGCAGCGGATCAGCCGCGAGGCGTTGTCGCAGACTATCGTTGCCGGCCAACGTTGCGCTGGTAACTTGCGCGCCCAGCGAATGCGCCACGAGCAGGACATGCGCCCCGCCCACCGCGTCGAGCACCGCGTGTAGCCCCTCTGCAAGCGCCGGACCGGAGGCCATCGCGGAGGCCGAGTCTTCCCAGTAGGCACGGGCAAACACCTCACCGGCGCGAGGCCAGGTTATGCCGGAGCCACGCGATGGCCAGCTGAACACCACCCAGGGGATTGGTGATCGCGAGCGAATGGAGGATTGGGTCGCGTGTGAAAAAAGCTCGTGCTGCCAGGTGCCGAATCCATGCACGTAGAGGATCGCCACCGGATCGGCTGTGGACGTCCCCCCGGACCGTTCCCGAAGAGATTCGATGAATGCCGAACGCGACAGGCGAACCGAATCGCGAAACGTCAGACCGAGCGCGTTGACGATGACATCGCCATCACTCTTCACGCTGGAGACGACATACCCGAACTCGAGCGAGTCCGCGAGGCGACGGAGCACCCGTCCATTTTCGCGAGCACGAGTCGAGATGTACCAGATCGTATCGGCTCGCGCCGACGCTGCCTGCGCCGGCACGGGCGCGGCAGCGCGAGGCTGGTGGGCACAACCCGCCGCGGCAAATATCGCAAACCCGACCCAGCATGCATGGCGCATCATGGCAACCTAACGGGACTCGCGCTGTTGTCCGCTCGACGGCTCAGCACGGTTCGGGACGACGTGCCTCGGTCGCGCTGGACAACGCCGTCCGGTCCCTGCAGTATTGCGGCACCCCGGCATTTCGGACCTGAAAGGAGGTTGACATGGGTATCGTGCGAAAAGTGGCGATCGGCGTTGGTGGCCTGCTTGGACTACTCGTTGCTGGCGGCGGTGCCGGGTACCTCTGGGCGTCGAACGCGGCGAGCACAAAGCTCGCGGCCACACACGAGATACACCGGGTCGACTTTCCGATCCCGTTTCCGCTCACCGAATCGGAGCTGACGGAGTTGCGCGCAGAGCGAAGCGCGGCGTCCAAGGCGAAGAAGGGCGGGGACGTCCTTGCCGGCGTTGACCTGAATGCGCTCGCCACGGAACGCGCGGTGGCGCGTGGGCAGCATTTGGTGGAGACGTTCTACGCGTGTGCCGAGTGCCACGGGGCCGACTTCGGCGGTGGTGTCATGGTGGACGACCCCACCACCATTGGGCGACTGCTTGGCCAGAACCTCACCACCGGCACAGGTTCTCGCACACTTCAGTACACCGCCGCCGATTGGGATCGCATGGTGCGCCACGGCGTGAAGCCGAACGGCACGGGTACGCCGATGCCGTCGAAGGATTTCTTTGCCATGTCCGACCGCGAGCTGTCCGATATTGTGTCGTACATCCGTTCAAAGCCCGCCGTAAACAAGGAAGTGCCACCCGTGGAGCTCGGTCCGATCGGGAAAGTGCTGGTGGCGACCGGTCAGATCGTGCTCTCCGCCGACGTTCACCCCACCAAGCATGTCATCGACCATGCGGTGCTGCCACCCGCGTCGGTAGCGGATGCAGCGTTCGGCAAGCATCTCGCGCAGACCTGCACCGGCTGTCACGGCGACAAATTCGCCGGCGGCAAGATCATTGGCGGCCCGCCGGATTGGCCACCGGCGCGCAATCTCACGCCGACTGGATTGGTCGGGTACACGTACGAGGATTTCAAGCGCGTGCTGTTGGAAGGGAAGCGGAAGAACGGCGACGCGTTGCTTGAGCCGATGGCCAGTATGCCGAAGATGGCGAAGAACATGACGGAGACCGAGCTGCAAGCGCTGTGGGCGTACATCAAGGACTTGCCGCCGCAGCCGACGGGGAAGTAGTGCGCTGAACGCGCGTTGACCGTAAAGCCAATCCACCGCTGGCGCCGCGTCCTGTACGCGGGACTCCTGCTGTGCACGCTCGCGCCGATTGCCTGGTCGCAGCGTGGCGGGTTCCGCGGCGTGTACCTCGAACCCAACGCGCCGTACGATGGACGCTTCACGTTCGCGCGCATCCGCTACACGCAGGGCTACCGCTTGGCGTGGGGCGTCGACTACCCGCGCATGGAGCGCAATTTTCTCGTTATTCTCGACGATCTCGCGTCGCTCGTGCTCAACCGAAACGCGACGAACGTGTACACGCTTGACGATCCGGGTCTTGCGAAACACACCGTCGCCTGGCT
Organism: Gemmatimonas sp.; assembly: GCA_040080315.1. Classification (GTDB taxonomy): domain Bacteria; phylum Gemmatimonadota; class Gemmatimonadetes; order Gemmatimonadales; family Gemmatimonadaceae; genus Gemmatimonas. The sequence continues at coordinate 8,178 of JBEBIR010000052.1, read as the reverse complement.
TACCGAGCCGGGTTACTGGGTGCCGACCGAGGCTGAGGCCAAGGGGCTGCGCGACTGGTTCGCCCGCGGCGGTTTCCTCATTATCGACGACTTCTACTTCGAGCGGCAGTGGGACGTGTTCGAACAGTCCATGCGCATGGTGTTGCCGAAAGTCCGGTTCTTTCGCCTCGACGCGTCGCATCCGATCTTCAAAACATTTTTCACCATCACGAAGCTGGACGAAATGCACCACCCGGCTACGACGGCCGCCGTGGCCGAGTATTACGCGGTGTACGAGAACAACGATCCCAACGCCCGAATGCTGGCGGTGATCAGTTTCAACAATGACATCGGCGACTATATGGAGTGGTCCGGCGACGGATGGTATCCCGTGAACCTCTCCAACAATGCGTACAAGTATGCGACGAACTTTCTGATGTACGGCTTGATGCACTAGGCCGCCGTACCGGTGGCGGTCCGACCTCAGGCCTCGCCTCGAGCCCCACCACGCTTCCGTACGTAGTACATAAAGTTCTCGGCCGCGACGTTCGCGCGATGAACCAGCTCGGCGTCACCGTCGCGAACGATCGACTCCACCTCAGCGCGCGGCACATAGTGCATCTCGTACGGCGCGCGTCCGCGAATCAGCTTCCACGCCCGTCGAAGATATTCACGTCGTACGCGATACCACATCGCGCCAAGCGAGCCCGGCGCATACGGCTTGCCTGAGGGTACGTGGAACACCGCTACGCCGCCCGGACGCAGGAGGCGCATAAACTCCGCGATGTAGCGCTTGGCGCTTTCAGGCGGAATGTGCTGGAGGACAATGCTGGAATAGACAAAGTCGAACGACGCGGTGGCCAGCAGCGACAGGTCATCACGCGTGTTGACCAGGTACGTGATACGATCGCCGAGCGTGTTGTACTCGCGCGCGCGCGCAATCATGGTGTCGGCGATGTCGACGCCCACGACGCGCTCAAAATGTGCGCCGAGGGCCAGCGTGAGACGCCCCACGCCACAACCAAAATCCAGCGCGTGTTCTCGCGGTGCGTCGAGGGGCACCGCCTGCATCGAATTCATCATGCGCGTGACCTCAGCAACACCGGTCTCGAAGAACTCAACGGGATCCCACTTGTTGTGGCGACGCTTGTGGTCGGTCAGCACGCCATACAGCGGGTCTTCTCTGCCCAGCCGTTCAAACGTCTTGCGTACGGTGTCCAAGCTCATTGTCATGCACCAAGCGAGGGAGCAGTGCCACGCCGCGCGGAGCCGCGGCGAGAGGAGAGTGCGAAGATGGCGACGCGCCAGTAAGATGATATAGCCTGCGGCTCGGGGCGCCGGAGCGACAGGGCTGGCGCACGAACGGACCGGCGAAGCGCCGTTCAACATATACTCACTTCTTCCCCCGTGCATTCGCGACGGACTCCAGTTATGCAAGGATTTTCGCACGCGCTAGCCTCGAGCTTCACATGCAATCCACCTCGTCGGCCGACCCATGACCGTCTCCGGCTCGCCGTGGCATGGATGACGTAGTCGCGCCACTCCGCTGGGGTGTCCTGGGCGCGGCGAACATTGCCGTGCGCACGGTGATTCCCGCCATGCAACGCAGTCGCTCCGGCGTCGTGACCGCGATCGCTTCACGCGACATCGGGAAGGCACGACGGGCCGCCGACGCCCTGGGTATCGAACGGGCGTATGGATCGTATGAGGCGCTGCTCGAGGACCCGGATATCGACGCCGTCTATAATCCACTGCCCAATCACCTGCACGTGCCGTGGACCATTCGCGCGATGAATGCGGGGAAGCACGTGCTGTGCGAGAAGCCACTCGCGCTGTCAGCAACTGAGGCGCGATCGTTGCTGGCCGTGCGAGCGCAGACCGGCATGCAGGTGTGCGAGGCTTTCATGGTGTACTCACACCCGCAGTGGCAGACAGTGCAGGCGCTGATCGCCGAGGGACGCATTGGCGCGCTCCGGCTCGTCACGGGACATTTCAGCTACTTTCGCGTTGATGCCGATGATGTGCGGAGCCATCCTGAATGGGGCGGTGGTGCGCTCATGGATATCGGGTGCTACCCCATCACGATGTCCCGTTGGCTCTTTGGCGCGGAGCCGGAATCGGTGGTGGGGCAGTGCGAGCTCGATCCTGTCTTTCATGTGGATCGGCTCGGGTCCGCGCTCATGCGCTTTGCTGCAGGTCAGGCGGTGTTCACGTTCTCGGGCCAGTTGGTGTCGCACCAGCGAATGCAAATCTTCGGCACCACCGGGCGCATCGACGTGACGATTCCGTTCAATGCGCCGTTGGCCGCGTCAACCTGGATTCGGGTGGACGATGGTCGTGAACTTGGGTCGCTCGGCGAGTCCATTGAAATTCCCGCGGCCGATCAGTACGCGCGGCAGGCGGATGCGTTCGCCGCGGCCATTCGCGGTGAGGGCAAGATGCCCGTGACACTGGAAGACTCCATCGCCAACATGGCGGTGATTGATGCGGTGGTCCGATCGGTGTCGTCGGGACGCTGGGAGACGCCGCGTTAGACTCCTCGATGCGCGGCCGGGTCGAACCTAACCAGCGCGTGCCCCGCGAGACGCACACGATGCGCATGAAGACGCGCATCGATTTCGTGATCGGCCGCGAACAATGCCGGCGACGTTGTGCGACGGTGGAGCCGGAGTTTGCGAGGGGAACGACTTGCCCGCCACGATGTTGCCATGTCCTTTGCGTTGCAAAGGAGTCGCGATTGTTGATCTGATGCGCGCGGCGAGGCAGGAGCCCCGATGGAATGGGAGGCAGAATTGCCGGCCTCATTTTCTCAGGAGTGCTGACACTCGTTGAGGGCCGTCGCCGGCTCGATGAGCTGTCCCTTCCACGCTTTGCCGCGTCGGGAGCAGGCGTGGGGTTCGCGCTCTCGGCGGCCTTTTTCCTGGCCGTCTCCCGAGGGGATCCCGCGTTCCTGCAGTACTTCGTGGTCGTGGGCCCCATCGTCGCCGTTGCTGCCGGGGGCATAGCTGCTGGTTCGTTGGCGCTGGCCAGAAGGGCGCAGGACCGAGAGTTGCTAGCGCCACCCGAGAGCGGGCGCCACGTGCAGGAGAATGGACTCTAGTACATGCACGTTGTACTCGACGCCGAGCGTGTTGGGCACGGTGAGCAAGAGCGTATCAGCTTCGGCGATTGCTTCATCCCCTTTGAGTTGCTCGATCAATACCTCTGGCTCCGCCGCATACGTCCGACCAAACACGGCGCGCATGTTGTCAATGAAGCCCACCTGATCGCTGCTGTCGTCCTGACCGAAGTACATGCGGTCTCGATCGTTCACTAGCGCGAAGATAGATCGGGAGACGGAGACCCGCGGCTCTCGCGTGTGCCCAGCGTCGACCGATGCCTTTCTAAACGCTCGGATCTGGCGCGCCTGCTGAACGTGGAACGGCTCCCCCGATTCGTCCTCCTTGAGCGTCGAGCTTTGGAGGTTCACGCCAAGTTGCCCGGCCCACACTGCCGTGGCGTTGGACGCTGAACCCCACCAGATACGATCGCGCAGACCTGCGGAATGCGGTTCAAGGCGGAGCAGTCCGGGCGGGTTGGGAAACATCGGCCGAGGATTGGGTTGTGCGAAACCTTCTCCCTTGAGCAGCTCCAGGAAGACCTCAGCGTTGCGACGCCCCATATCCGCGTCGGTTTCGCCTTCGTTCGGCGCATACCCGAAATGACGCCACCCTTCGATCACCTGCTCCGGTGAGCCTCGGCTGATTCCCAGTTGCAGCCGCCCGTTGCTGATCAAGTCGGCGGCCCCCGCGTCCTCGACCATGTAGAACGGATTTTCGTATCGCATATCGATGACGGCTGTTCCGATTTCGATGCGGCTTGTTCGCGCACCCACAGCCGCGAGCAGCGGGAACGGGGATGCCAACTGTCGTGCGTAGTGATGCACGCGGAAGTAGGCGCCGTCAGCGCCGAGTTGCTCCGCGGCGACGGCCAGTTCGATGGACTGCTGGAGGACATCGCGGGCGGAGCGCGTCGCCGACTGCGGCGACGGACTCCAATGACCAAAGGACAGGAAGCCGATCTTCTTCATCTAAACCATGCCACCGGTGCTCGGTACGCCGTGTGCAACACGCTTGAGTTTCATTCCTGTCCTTGTGGATGATCTGGAGTGTGAGCTACTACGAAGCGCTGCGCGGTCGCTTTGACGAGCGCACCCGCACCATCGCCGGCGCGCCATCTCTCAAGAAGGACTGTTAACGATGTCCCCGGACAACGCATCACCTATCTTCCCGACTGTTCAGTGAGTTCATTCTGAACACCCCGGGCCTGTACAAGTGAGCGCCACGAACAATTCTGAGCGAATTCGCCAGTTCCCGTCGACCAGGCGCCAGTAGGCCGCGTAGCGACCACCAACTTTCCGAAGCCCAGCGGGTGTCGACCAAGAACCTGTCCATGTGCCGATCTCCGCCGCTCGGCCACCGGCGGAGCCTACGTCGATTGACGACGGAGTGCGGACGTAGACGAGATCCGCCGCACGAGCGAACTCTTTTGCCCAGGCCTCTGATTCGGCTGACCTGCCCTGAGAGAGTTCGCCGCTTCCCGTCGTGATCTGGTACTCAACGTCCAAGAGGGCAACCGCGCCTTTGACATCATGGCGAACAATGGCCGCATTCGATTGCGCGCACAGCGATCGAATCTCGTCCGCAGCCGACTGTCCGCGCATCGGCGGTGCCACCACCACACACAGGAGCAGGGCGACAACAAAATGTCTCATGTCCGTCAACGGTTGAAGATCTTTGCGGAATGTCCCGCCGCGGCCGACGCAAAACTCAGCAAGCCGACGACCGTCTTGATTGGACGATGACCCATCAGATCGAATACTTAGGCAGCGCGTGAGCGAAACCCATGCGGCGGGACGGACGTAAAGAAATCCATCCTGCCGGCATCCGCTCGCCCCCACGCCACCGACCATGTTTCAACGAATCTACCGCACGGCGCTCGGTATCGGCGCGCTCCTCGCGTGCACGATGTCGCTGTCGGCGCAACAGCCCACACAGAGCCCGTCGGGACTTCGCCATGACATCGAACGCGCCGACTCGGCGATGTTCGCGGCGTACAACGCGCATGATGGCGATCGCCTCGGACGGTACTTCGCGCCCGATCTCGAATTCTATCACGACACCGGCGGGCTGCTGACGTGGGCACAGGCGATGGCTGGCCTCACGAGCACCTTCACAAAAAGCCCCGACATCCAACGGACTCTCGTTGGGCCGATTGAGGTGTACCCCATTCGCGACTACGGTGCGATTGAAGTCGGCGTGCATCAATTCTGCCATCGGGAGGACGGTCGGGCTGTCTGCGGCACCTTCAAGTTTACTCACATCTGGCGTCGGACGGGGACCGGCTGGCAAGTAGCCCGGGCGGTCAGCTACGATCACTAATGCGGAAGGCGCGTTCGCCTGAACACGAACGTCGGGTGAGATCTCACATGCTAGCGTTATGCGGCAACTTCGACGTACGCGGCGGACGTGGCGCCGACTATCGCACCCGTGTGAACCGCAGATTGCGGACACGTCCTGCCTGCAGCGTGAACCCGGTGATACGGCCCCGTGAATCACGCTGCACATCAATCACCGACGTACCACGCAGAAAGCCGTCCACATACGTCGGATCAAGCGCTCCCAACCTGCGACTGTTTGCGTACACTACAAGTGTGTCCTTCTCGACCACCCACGTGTGCGTCGACTCGATCTCGTCGTTGCGATACTCGCCGGCATACTCGGCGCGCTTTGCCGGTGTGAGCACGGCAGTATCGGCACGGGTGAAAACCACCGTCTCAGCACTTGTCGACACAAGCATGCGCGCCGGAGCCGTCGATTCGCCGTCAAACCGTATCTGGGTGCTCGCTCCCTGGCGGAACTGACCGCCCACGAGCGGCACGAGATGGGTCCGTTCGGTGGCGATGCCAATCAATGAATCGCCCACCACGCGCGTGCGACGGACCTCGCCACGCTCCACGTTGCGCCAGACACCCGTGAGTGCACGCAGCGATGTCGGGTTGGTCTCTTCCCGGCGCGCGGCGGCGAGTGCGGCGCGCCATATCGCCGCGCTATCCGGCTGCATACGGTCGCCCAGGTAGATGCCCGCCACATTCGCGGCGAGAGAATCCGGTCCGGCGGCGCTGTGGTTGCAGAACGTGGACACGGCAAAGCGCTGGCCGGGAAAACGCAGGAAGTGCCCGCGGTACCCGGCCCAACTGCCGCCGTGTGCCACCACCGTAAGCCCGCGCATCGTTCCCACGGTAAGCCCGATCGCGTACGCCATGGTGCCACCTGATTTTGCCGGCGTACCGTCGTTGAGCTTCGTGGCGGTCGTCATAACGCCGATGATCTCACGGCTCCCAACGGTGGCGACGTCATAATTGGCGAGCCAGCGACCGAAGTCCTCGACCGTGGTGTGCACACCACCGGCACCTACAATGGCGCCGTCATAGCTGTTGCGTGCCACACGATACCCACCGGCGCGCGGGCTATAGGCAGTGGCCAGTCCGGGAATCACCGTGGTGGCGTCGCCAAAGTAGCGTGTATCACGCATGCCCAGTGGCGCGAAAATGCGCTCCTCAGCGAACTGCGCGAGCGTCTTGCCCGTTTTGCGGTAGACAAGTTGCGCGGCAAGGATCCACCCCGAATTGGTATACAGATATCGTTCGCCAGGGACGTAGTTCGTTTCCGCCGAACGGGTGATCACGCGTAACGCGTCAATAGTATCGCCGGCGAAGGTGCGACCCGTCTGTCCCCACATCGTCCACAAGTCACGGAGGCCACTCGTCTGACTCAGCGCGGTCCGCAGGGTCACCTTGTCGGCGTAAGCCGGCATCTCCGGAAAATGCTTCCGCAGCGGGTCCTCGAGGGAAAGCTTCCCTTCCTGCTGCAGGAGGAGAATGGCCATTGCGGTGAACTGCTTGGAGATCGAGCCCACGTCGAGCACCGAGCGTGTGGTCAGCGGTACACCAAGCTCGAGGCTGGCCATACCATAGCCGCGTCCGTATAAGAGTGCGCCGTCCTGAAATACCCCCACGGCGCACCCGGGCGAGTCGGTACGATCAAAGCGCCGGAAGATGCTGTCCGTGCGCAATGCCCGCGCATCGCGCAGACCGACAATCTGCTGGGCGTCAGCTGCCGCCGTGACGACAGCGAGCAAAGTGATGGTTGCCGCCACGCGGCGAGCGAAGCTGGTCGACATTGCAGGGAGATGAAGGGTATGGGCGAATCGCGACGGTGTAGTGTACCGCTTACGGGGTCCGGACACGTGCTGGCGTTAGGAGGCGGCCATCATTGCTGCGGGGGCTTCAGATCGATCTTGGGAATATCCTCCCAACGCGGCCGCGCCATCCACTCCCAGGATTCTATCCGCGTGACCTGCTGAAGCCCGCCACCCGTGCGCGCGTCAAACGTGGCTTCGACAAGAAGATCGCGGTGGTTGAGCGAATCGCGGCCCGCGGCAGGTGGCGGAATGCGGACTGCATTGGCCGAGATGTTGCGGCGCCAGTCCTCGGCAGACGCAAACAACTCGTTCTCCTCGTCGTGAAAGTGGGCGTAACCGATCACCCGCACTCGTCTGCCGTGCCATTCGCGCGGTTGCGTGACCAGCTCATAGATGCTGACGCCGTACAAGGCACACCGATTCATCGTGTCCGTCTGAACACAGCGAAGGCTGTCGAGGGAGAGTGGACGCTCCCCCGTGATGGCGGGCACCTCCGTGCTGTCACGTGCCTGACAGCTCACGCCGACGATCGCTGCGCCGAGAATAGCGTACGCCCGACGTGGTAGGGTCATTGCCGCATGCTGACTGTTTGCCTTCCGAAACGACCGCAATTCTGCTGCGGCGCCTTCGAAAAGATGCGGCGCGCGCGCGCAGCGCGCGAGCCGCACTCCGAATTCCCAGCGTCGGCTGCAGCAATTGCTTTGTTGGGCTGAAATCACTCAACAGCGGTCGAGCCGCCGTCGGTGGAGTTGCCTAACGTGCTCGCGTTCTGCGGCAACCTCGACGTACGTGGCTGACGTGGCGCCGACCGGAATAGGCAGGCCCGCGTCGCGGAGACCCTCCAAGTGCAACTCGATCGCGCCAATGATACGATCATTCTCGAAGAGCTTCCCAAGTCGTAGAAAGTCCTCGCGCAGGATCTCGCCGGGGTGGATCGGCTTCGCCTCCCGTGCACAC
>JBEBIR010000541.1:0-3047 GCA_040080315.1 Gemmatimonas sp. | reverse complement strand
GGCTGATGCCGCTTATCCCCTCCGCAATGGCCTCGCGAGTGAATACTTCGTTCACGCTTCCCCACGTATGTCCGAACGCGGGAAGTCCCGCGGCGCGCGCGGCGCGGATCTGTCCCCGCCAGTCTTCACTCGTGAAGGGTTCCTTGATCTTGATGGCGTCAACACCGGCAGCGACGAGGCGCGAGACAACGGTCGCGGTGGAGTCCGCGCCCAGTCGTGCGACATCTTCGGGGGTTGACTGCGAAGCCACCACGAGTCGCGGTATTGGGCGTGAACCGTCTTCCGCATGGGCGCGTGCCGCCAGCAACTCCACGGTGGAGCGCGAGCCGGCGTCGCGAACCGTGGTGATGCCCAAGGCGAAGCGCAATCGCTGTGAACGCTCCAGGCCCGCGTGGGCCACCAGCGCGAGCGGAAGATGCACATGGGTATCGATCAGCCCTGGTGATATCCACTGACCGGACAGATCGAGAACGCGATCGCCCGGTTGGGCGGGGCATCCACCTGGCCCAGAGACGCACGAGATGCGACCGTCAACAACGGCAATGCGCGAGTCGCGCACAGGTGCCGCGCCGGTGCCGTCAAGCAGGGTCGCTCCGGACAGGAGCAGTCGCTGTTGCGCGCGCAGCCCACTGACGGCGACGAGCGACAGCGCGGCAGCGCCCACCCACGACGCACGACCGGCCCTCATCACCTCTCCGTCGTCGGAGCGACGAGCGACTTCACGTAGAGATTGGTCGGAATGCCATATCGCACGCACCGTTCTTGCAATGCGAAACCCTCTTTGCGCATGAAGGCGTTGGCGATGGGCTCCAGCCCCTCAGGCTTGCAGAACACCTTGACCTCGGAAACCCCGCGCGAGCGCAGGTAGTCAAACGCGCCGCCCATCAACACGTGCGGAATGTTGGTGCCCCGCTCCTGGCGCAGGGAACCGCCGCCACGCGCCGCGCGGCGCACCGCGATCGTGAGCACTTCCGCAGTCATGTGTCCACCCGGCTCCTCGCGACCTCCCAGCACTGACCACGCAATACGCGAAACGTACGCCAGTCGGCGCGGGGAGAACACCGACCACGCCAGCGCGATGACAAACGGCAGGCGATCGCGAGCGAACGCCCTTCTCAGCGCCTCGCGCGCGTCGTCTGAGTAGACGATGAATCCCATCAGCTGGCCATCCATATAGTAGCCGTCGAGACGGGTCAGGGGCTCCGCAATCAAGGCGCGGTGATAGCGTTCGGCAAAGCGCGGACCGAGCCGTGCGGCCATGGTATCCGGAATCTCGTCTCGCGCGAGGCTGAGCAGTTCGGGAACGTCGAGCGCAACGAGCTGACGCACACCAGTGGTGGCGATCCGAGAATCACTGGACATCACGGGCGGTTCGTGCCGGGCAACGGCACGTCGACGCGTGGCGTGATTCCACGACTCGTCGCGATGTCGCGACGCGCGAAGACTCGTACCGTAGGGTTCACGGACGATGCGCTGAGCAAGAAACGCGGGAAGAGCGAGCGCGTGCGAATGGCGAGGACCTGACGATACGCACCAGCCGTGTCGATGAGCGCCGTGAAGCTGGAATCTGGGACATTCCATTCATGCGCGGATTCCGTCGGCAACTGGGGGATGACGATGATGAACGGTGGCACTGTCGTCGGTGGTCCGCCGCGGCCATACACAAGGTCCGGGAGGTATTGGTCTGGCGCGGGAACGATCACAATGTCCCGCCGCATGCCGGGAAGCTTCCGCGCAGCGCCGTAGTACGCGAGCGTATCGCCCCGACGCAGGTTGTGATCGAGCCACGGCTCGGCCTCGTACCGCGCGTCGGCGTGCATCTGCCACGTCAGGTCGGCGCCGCGAAGCACAGCCCACCCGACTGTGCCTGCGGCGGCGAACTGTCCGATGGTACGCCAGCGGGAGACGCGAAGCGCGCCCGCAATCGCGACTCCGGCCAGCAGGCAGCACACCAGATCCACCGGCAAGACGAACCGCGCCAGCACGAAACGCACGGGCACGATGACGCCGGCGAACAAACTCAGCACGGGCACCAACAAGAGTGCCAGCATCCAGCGATTCTCTTTGGCAAGCATCACGCCGCCGATCAAGGCGAGGACCATGATCGGCGCGCCAACGGCGGAATGCACGAGGGTGAACGTGTCGACCGTGACTTGGCTATATCCGGCGATCGTCGCCGGATGCTCGAAATACGTGCCGATCAGGCCGCGCAGATGCTGCGGAATTGCCGCCGCACTGCCCTCGCGGATGAAAGCAATGTGACCCGCAAACCACGAGGGGAGAATCAGCGCGCCGCTGAGCAGCAAATAAGCGCCGATCGCGACCACGGCTCCCAGTACCGGCGCCTTCCACGCAGCGCCGGTTTCCACCCCAGCGCGAACTCGGTGCACATGACTCGCGGCCAGCACGATCGCCAGTCCCGCGAAGAATGCGTACTGCTGATCCTTGGTGGCGATTGCCGCGGCCGCGCACAATCCGATCAGCATCGCACGTCGAGCAGTCAATCCATCGCGCAGCGCCGACGTCGCGGGCAGCAAGGCCACCGTCGTCCAGAACAGCGCGGCAGCATCCACGTTGCTCGTGCGCGCGTAATACAGGAGCGGGACAATCGACGCCACGGCCGCCGCGACAAACCACGACGACGACGCGCTTCCGCTGATCCGACGAATGAGCACGGCCGCGGCGGTCACGGTCCCTGCCGTCATCAACACGCTCGGCAGGCGATGTAAGAGGACGAGGACCACCAGCGAGTCGCTCTGCGGAGGCAGCCCGACATTGTCCGCGAGCAACATCGCCAGATGATACGGCCAAACCAACAGCGCCTGCACGAAGTAGTGCGCGAGTGGATACTGCGGCGTCACGTACCCTTCGAATCCCAGCATGGCCCGAATCGCGTTGAGACTGCCGTGCGGCCCCAGCTCATCAACACCCCACACCCGCCGAACGAATTCCGTGGTGCTCTGAGGAAGGCCCCACCAGATACCCGGGAGCAACCACGCGGTCGCCGCCAGAAACACGACGAGCCGCGAGCGACCGATGGTGTGCGC
>JBEBIR010000540.1:0-3053 GCA_040080315.1 Gemmatimonas sp. | reverse complement strand
CCGGCAATGCGGCTGGCCTTGCGAAGGAGTGCACGCGACAGCGACGGATCGCTGGAGAGACAGACCATCAGCCGATCGACGTCACGAGCTGTTTGCGCCCCCGGTGACTCCCGGCGGGTGGCGAGCTCGCGGGTTCGATCCACCGAACTGGCGACCTCGCGCAATGCCAGTTCACGCAGCGTGCTCAGGTTGTCGTCAGTGAAAAAGTTGAGCAGCGCCGCCGGCACCTTCTCCATGCCGTAGATCTTTCCGTCGGATAGCCGCTGACGCAGGTCTTCGGCCGACAGGTCGACATTCACGACCTGATCGGCTTGGGCCACCAGCCAGTCGGGCACGGTCTCGCGGACCACTATCGCCAGCTCGCGCTCCAGCACCTCGTTCAGCGACTCCAGATGCTGCACGTTCATCGCCGAAACGACGTTGATCCCCTCGTCCAGGAGGAATCGCACGTCTTCCCAGCGCTTGGCGTGTCGCGACCCCGGAACGTTCGTATGTGCCAGTTCATCGACGATCGCCACCTGCGGCCGTCGCTCAAGCACCGCGTCGACATCCATCTCTTCAATGTCCACACCACGATAGCTCACTTGTCGACGCGGTACCACCTCCAGATCGCCGACGAGCGCCATCGTGTCGGCACGACCATGCGCCTCCACGTATCCAATGACCACGTCGAGTTTGCGGCGCCTGAGATCGTGCGCCTCCTGCAGCATCCTATACGTCTTGCCGACGCCGGCTGCCGAACCGATGTAGAGCTTGAGCTTCCCGCGTTCCCGCTGTTTGACCAGCGCGAGAAAGCTCGACGTCTCACTCATGCGAGTGCGGTTAAAACGTGAGAGAAAGTGAGGTAACCGCCAATGCGCTCGAGGTTCTGGGTGCGCCGTTGACGCCGTCTGCAAACAGCGCATCCCGATTGCGCCACCCGCGTACCTCGGTGCGCCACAGAACACGCGCGTACGGCGCGACGTCCATGCCCATCGAACCGCCAATGCTCCGGAACGCCGGATTCGGGATCGGCACGCCATTCGCATCGTGCGAGCCGGTGGCGATGATCACCTGATCCGCATCCACGTACCCCTCGGCGCGCGCTGAGAGCGCGACGCGAGGCGTCGCCTGCACGCGCGCGATCGCTGTCCAACCCGACCATGTGGACGATCCGGACACGCCAGCACCGCGAGACTGCGATCCCAGGTCGAACTGTCCGATCACGGTCAATAGCCCCTGCGTATGCTTGACTCCCACGCCATTGAACGTCCGCAGGCGCGTGCCTGCTTCCGCCGAGAAGAAGTTGTAGTAGCTCACCGTGGTGGCGCTCGTAGGCGCCAGATCGAAACGCACGCCGGCGCCCTTCCCGCGATTGTTCTCGGCGATGTTCTGCCAGCCGTTTACGACGTCCAGTTGCGCCGTGAGCTTTGCGGAGGGCGTCCACGTAAGCTTCACACCACTTTGATAGTAGGGCGAGTACTCCGCGACCAGTGAACGTGTGTACGTCAGGTTATCGCGCGACACCCAGCCTTCCATCCCCATGTGCGAGTAGAACACGCCACCGTCCACCCAAAGGTTGTTGGCCACCTGCACGCCCACAACCGCTTCCTGGATCGTGCGCGATAGTGACGGACCGCTCACACTGCCAGTGGCCGGCTCACCGGCGTAGTTCGACTGCACGGACGTGCCGGACTGCAGCGCCAGTCGGCCGCGATAATGCGGGGCCTCAAGTTTGGCTTCGATGAAGGCCAGATTGATGTTGAACTCATTGTGCCGAGCGGGCTGCGTGGTGAACGTCGTGCCACCCGCAAACGAACGATCAAACGATGAGGGACGGCCGAAATCCCACGCAAAGTAGCCGTCGACAAAGGCGCCTACCGTAATGCGCGGAGCGGAGTCGGTTGGCTGGGCCTGTGCGTGACTCGGCTGCAAGGGTGCACCCACCGCCAGTGACAGCGCGAGGGCAACAACGGGAACTGGGTTACGCATCTGTTGGGAGTTTCGAGTGTGTGTAGATGTCACTTGGCGGGCCCTGGTGTCGCGCTGGAGCGCGCCATCGGGAACGCCGAGTCGATCGCGATGTTGAGGAGGAGCACGTTCACGCGTGGTTCACCAAGCACACCGAACTGGCGCGATTCAGTTCTGGCGTCCACCAATCGACGAACAGCCGCCGAATCTGCCCCGCGCGAGCGGGCAACGCGCGCCACTTGGAGTTGCGCGTTGGCCGGTGAGATGTGCGGATCGAGTCCGGAGGCGCTGGCGGTCACCAGATCCGACGGTACTGCGCCCTTCTGCACGCCGAGTTCGGTCACTGCTGAATCGACGCGCAACCCGATCAGCGTATCGGCGAGCTTGCGATCCGTCGGTCCCTTGTTGGTGCCCGACGACGCCGCGGCATCGTATCCACTCCCGGCGGCTGACGGTCGCGAATGGAAGTACTCGGGCCTGGTGAACGTCTGGCCGATCAGGGCGCTCCCGACCACTTTGCCGTTCACGGTCACCAACGACCCGTTCGCCTGCGCCGGGAAGATCACCTGCGCGATTCCCGTGACGATGCCCGGATAGATGAGGCCCGTGAGCACGCACAGCACCAACGTGAGCACAAGCGCCGGTCGGATGTTTCCGCGTAGCATTGAAGTTCTCTATGTGAGGTCGCGACTCAGACCAGTCGCATGGTGACGAGCAGGACGTCGATGAGTTTGATCCCTGCGAACGGCACAATCAGGCCACCGACACCGTACACGATCAGATTGCGCCGCAGGACGGTTGCTGCCGAGGCGGGTCGATACTTCACGCCACGCAACGCCAGCGGGATGAGCGCGACGATCACCAGCGCATTGAAGATCACCGACGCGAGAATGGCGCTCTCCGGCGAATGCAGTCGCATGACGTTGAGTGGTTCGAGGGCGCCCTGCACGCCGTAGGTGGAGATGAAGATCGCGGGAATGATCGCGAAGTACTTGGCCACGTCGTTCGCAATCGAGAACGTGGTGAGCGAGCCGCGCGTCATGAGCAACTGCTTCCCGATCTCCACGATTTCAATGAGCTTCGTGGGATTCGAGTCGAGGTCG
>JBEBIR010000539.1:0-3054 GCA_040080315.1 Gemmatimonas sp. | reverse complement strand
GCAGATGCAGTGGCACATCACCCACAATCCTGCGTCCTCGACGGCCGGCGCGCCATCCCGCGCCGTGCGCACTCCACGTGCTCGCGCCGCCTAGTCGATTGGCGTGTGCCTTTCTCGTCCCAGCACGGTTTCGGCGCGCCTCGATCGAAAGACCGGGAACAGGAGCTGGGCATACCACGTCTCCGACCCGTGACGCCGGTCGTCCTGAAGACCGTACGCCGGCGGATATTGACGCGTGATCAACGCGGTGCCGAACAGGACGTCCCAGAAGAACAGCAGGTTGCCGTAGTTGCCGATGTAGTGACCGACGCCGTCATCCTGCGTGAGCGCGTGATGTGCAAAGTGCGTGGCCGGTGTCGAGATGGTGCGCTCCAGCACCCAGGCCAGCGGACGGAGCGGGCGATACTGATAGAGAAAGCGGTCCCAGCGTACCGCGGAGTGTGCACCAATAATGACCGTGAGCTTCACGATGCTGTAGCCCACGAAGACCCATCCGAATCCGAGATAGAGCAGGGCTCCGCTCAGCCAGAGCCCCGGCATCAGGGCATAGTAGAACGCATTGTTGCGGTAGACGACGCGCACGCTCATGTACGCCGCTGAATGATGCGCGCGATGCAATGGCCACATGAACGACGTATGCGACAGGCGATGCCAGAGGTACTGCGTAAGATCGTCGGCCACCAGCAGCACCAGCACCATCTGCCACCACGACCACTGCGCCCACGCGTCGCGTGCCGTGGGAATCAGCCAGGCGCACAGTCCCTGCGCGGCAGCGAAGACCAGTCCCGATACCACCGGGAACATCACGCCGACCGCCACGTCCAGCCGATTGTCTTCAGCTGAGGCTTCCGCTGCGAAGAACTTGCCGATGGCCACTTCGGCGACGGCGAACAGCGAGAATACCGTGACGACGGAGAGCAGTTGAACAGATTGCAGTGTCATGGTTCGAGCACGGTTGGGACTATCGGTGCGCGCGCTTCAGGGAATCCACCAGTCGCCGAACACGACTGCTGATGGCGTCGCGGCCCGCGGAATAGTTCTGACTGACCGACGGCAGGCTATCCCACCGCACTCTCGGAGCCTTGGCGGCGTTGCTCACACTCGCTGGCACATCGAAGGAGACGACGTACGACGCACTGATGAGGTCCGCCGTTTGGAGCGCCTGCGGTCGCCAGGTTCCAAGAACGAATTTGTCGGCCGCCAGCGACGACTGCATCCAGGGTGGTACGACGGAGTCGACGGCAGTACCCCGGGAAACCGCCCGCATGTTCAGTCCAACCTCTTTGGCGTATCGGTCGAACAATGACATCGCGAGCAGACTCTTGACCGTTCCGTGTTCGCAGATGAACAACACGGGGCCGGGCGGAGTCGCCGCCGCGCGCTGCGCGGCCGCCTGCATCGGCAGCGCGGCAACGAGGCACACCAGCAGGCTGACTGACCTGAGACGTCCGGACATGGTTCTCCTCAAAAGGGGTGTCCTGCTCTAACGGGTGTCCATCGTGAAACGCCCGTCTTTCGCGATGGAGGAACAACAGACGTAAGACGGAAGACGGGCGACGCGAGACCAAGACCAGCAGCGTCTGAGTCTGCCGTCTCCAGTCCTCCGTCTCTCGTCTGTTGTTCCATCATCGCGACCGGGATGTTTCGAGTCGGACACTAACTGGTTGCGATCACCGTGGCACCAACAGCGAGTGCCGCGCACAGCGGTGTAAACACCAACGTGTCCAGTCGCGCGAAGGCCGAACGGCGTTCGCGCTTGAACAGTCCCACGTAGCGAAACTCCCCAATCGTGCGCGCACCAAACGCCACCGCCACACCCCAGATTCCGATGCGAAGGAGCGATTCGGGAATCCACGCAAAGGCCAGCCCCGATCGGCCCAGCACAATGACGCCGGCGACACCGAGCGCGAGCGCCACCGTCATGGTCACTGCGCGACTCGGTCGAAACAGGGGCGTGCCATCGGACCGGGAGGGAACCGCGGAGCCGACCGCCACCCCCATGATCGCCCAGTATACGTGCAACGCGGCCAGCACAAACAACACGCCGGACACTGCCACCGCGATGGCGCTCATCGACTCCCTGGTCTGGACGTGGTTCCCCGACTCACCCCCAATCATCCATACTTCAGCCTGAGAAGCGCAAGGACTTCACGATGGTCGAGTTTCTTACCGCTCCGCAAACTGACCCGAGGCGACTGATGGCTCTTCCCGTGAAACACAATGTGGTACTTGTGGTGAGCCTGCAGCTTGCCTGTTGGACGTTGCTGTGGGGCATGGAGCGGACGGGCGGTTGGTCGGCGGTGGCGTTGGCGGCCGTGCTGTCGTGTGTGCTGCTCACCAACTACGCATTGATGCATGAAGGATCGCACGACCTCCTCGTGGGCACCGAGCGCGCGAACCGCATGCTGGCGCGTGTCGCTTGTGCCCTGTTCCCCACATCATTCACGCTCTTTCGCGTTGCGCACGACGCGCATCATTGCAGCAACAAGTCGCTGCTCGAGTCGTTTGACTACTATCGGCCTGGCGACAATCGCCTTCTAAAGATCCTCGGCTGGTACGCGATCCTGCTCGGCCCGAACTGGCTCTTGATGCCGGTCGGCAGCGTGCTCCTGAGCATCGATCCGCGCCTGTTGCAGCGAGGTGTTTTCGCGCGAATGGCGGCTACGCAACGACTCGCGACGTTGTACGCCGAACCCGGAGTGCGCATCACGATCCTGGGCGAGACGCTGTTCGTGATCGCGTACTGGGCGCTGGTGATTCAACTGCTCGGACTGTCCGTCGGCACATTGCTGCTGGCGGCGGCGGTCTTCGCTTTCCATTGGTCGACCCGTCAATACTTGACCCACGCGTATACGCCGTGCGACGTGATTGACGGCGCGCACAACTTAAGCGCCAACCGTGCGATCGCGACGATGCTGCTCAATGGACATCTCGACTTGGTCCATCATCAGAAGCCGTGGCTACCATGGAGCGAGTTGCCCGAGCACCTGGCAGAGAGCAGGCCTCCGGTTGATACGTGGGCGTTGTATCGGTCTATGTGGTTCGGACCCAGGC
>JBEBIR010000051.1:0-13118 GCA_040080315.1 Gemmatimonas sp. | reverse complement strand
CGGTTCGGGTTTCGCGACGAGGCCCATCAGGCGATCTTTCTCCCATGAAGGTCAATCAACTCGTCCCGGCCGCCAAACGCGGTGCCGTCACACTCTCCAGCCTCGCGTGGCTGCTGGTCGGTGTCGCCGGAACGATACTCGTCGCCAAAGGCTCCAGCGATAGTCTGCGCAATGACGAATCGCGCGCGTCGCCGTCGGTTACGGCCGCGATCGTAGCCGGCTCGGACACGGCGCCGCAGCAGGCACCATCGGCCGAGCGCGCGATCGGTGCCATGAAGGTGCGCGACATTCGTGGCGCCGTGATTCCGTTGGTCACCAAGGGCGAACCGGCCATCATCATGGTGAGCTCGGTCACCTGCAGCTGGTGCAAGCGCACACTGAAGGACCTGGGTGAACTGTCTGCCGGCCGTCCACTGCCACGCCTCAAGTTGCTGACGCTGGAAGGCGCGGCGGGCGGCGTCCCGATGGTCTCGAAAGAGGGCATTACCGGCGCGCAGCTCATCGGCCCGTCCGGCAGCTCTGATCAGGTGTTGCTGACGTTCCGGTATCCGGGCACGCCGACGTTTGTGGCGATCGATCGGAATGGGCGTGTGGTGGCGACCATGCCCGGCTATCCGATGCGTGAAGTGCTCAAGACCTGGTATGCCGTAATGGTCGGCGACAGCGACGTCCCCTGACGACGCGCTAGCGCATTCGCGTTACCGCATTTTCGCCAGTCGACGACGATCGAGCGTCACGAGAATCGCGCTCAAGGTGATCACGGTTGCTGACACCGCGCACCACGAGCAAAAACTCTTCAGCACGATGAACTCGCCGTACTTGAGGCGAAGGGTGAACAGCACGGCCGGCCAGATCATTATCTGCATCAGCGTGTTCGGCCAGCGTTCGTTCTCGAAGCGCGGCAGTGTGCTCACCACAGCCGTCAGGAACAGCATCGTGTAGCCGACGGTGCCGATCAGGGCGACGTCGACGCCGAGAAACCACCCGAATCGGCTGCCCTGCACAAATGCGCAGCCGCCTCCGCCGCTGCAGGCCAACGATCCAGTCAAGCCGAGCTTCCAGAGATGCAGATAGAGCGCGACGACGCCTGAGATGAGGCTCGCCAGCGCGATGATCATGCGATGCGTCACGTGAGTCTGAACGAAAGGGTTCAAGGGATGCAGGCCAATATACATCGCGAGCCGGAGGTCAGGCCCTTGTGTCGTGCGGTTCCGCCGGTACCTTCGCGCGTCATGGTCACCTACTCCCAATCAGCCGTCGAGGCAACCCGCGCACTCGCGGCGCGTCGCTGGCGTATCGCCGCGGCGCTGACCGCCTGCATGGTGTTCGTCTACTTCGGGTTCATCGCGCTCGTGGCGTATCAGCCCGCGAGACTCGCGACCCTGCTTCAGGACGGGCTCTCCGTGGGTATCCTGCTTGGCGCGCTGGTCATCGTGGCCGCCTGGACGCTCACCTTCGTGTATGTCACGTGGGCCAATCGCGTGTACGACCCTGCCCTCGCCGGCCTGCGAGATCATCACGACGCCGATGACGCGACCGCGGCAGGACGCCCGTGATGCAGCCCGCCACAACGCTGGGCTCACCGGACAAGGTCGCGATTGCGTTCTTCGGCGGATTCATTGCCATCACGCTGGCCATCACGTACTGGGCCGCTCGTCGCACCAGTACCACCGAACACTTCTACGCCGCCGGCCGCACGGTCACCGCGGGCCAGAACGGATTTGCGCTGGCGGGCGACTACATGAGCGCCGCGTCGTTTCTGGGCATCGCCGGACTCGTGTCCACCAGCGGCTTCGATGGTCTCATCTACTCGACGGGCTGGCTGGTGGGATGGCCCGTGGTACTGTTTCTCATTGCCGAACCGCTGCGCAATCTCGGACGGTACACCTTCGCTGATGTGGTCGCCGCGCGACTGAATCCGGTGCCGGTACGTATTGCCGCCGCGTGCGGGACGTTGGCGACCATCGCGTTCTATCTCATCGCGCAAATGGTCGGTGCGGGCGGACTCATTCGACTGCTGTTTGGCATCCCGTACGAAACGGCCGTGATCATCGTTGGCATCGCGATGATGGCGTACGTGCTGTTTGGTGGCATGCTGGCCACCACGTGGGTGCAGATTGTGAAGGCGTTCCTGCTGCTGGGTGGCGCGGCGACGCTCGCGCTTCTGGTGCTTTCGCGCTTTGGCTTCGATCCGAGAGTGCTGTTCGCCGCGGCCGCAGCAAAATATGGCGCGGGCGTTCTTGCACCAGGCAAGTTGGTATCGAATCCGTTGGACGCCATTTCGCTGGGACTCGCGCTCATGTTCGGTACCGCCGGGTTGCCGCACATTCTGATGCGCTTCTACACCGTGCCTGACGCGCGCGCGGCCCGCAAATCGGTCTTCATTGCGACTGGCCTTATTGGTGTGTTCTACCTGATGACATTCATCCTCGGCTTCGGTGCGATGGTGTTGGTCGGACCCGACGCCATCAAGGGCGTCGATGCCGGTGGCAACATGGCCGCACCGATGCTGGCCGAGTTGCTGGGTGGCCGTCCGTTTCTCGGATTCATTGCCGCGGTCGCCTTCGCGACCATTCTGGCGGTCGTCGCCGGGCTGGCGTTGTCCGGAGCGGCGACCATTTCACACGACTTGTGGGCCAGCGTCGTGCGGCGCGGTCATCCGAAACCAGGCGAAGAACTTCGCGTCGCCCGAGTCGCCACCATAGTGCTCGCGGCCATCGCGATCGTGCTTGGCGTCGCGTTCAAGGGGCAGAACGTCGCGTTTATGGTGGGACTCGCCTTCGCCATCGCGGCCAGCGCCAACTTTCCGGCGCTGGTACTGAGCATCTTCTGGCGCCGCACGAGTACAGCCGGTGCCGCGACCAGCATGGCGGTGGGCGCCAGCTCGACCCTGGTGCTGATTGCCCTTTCGCCGGCCGTGCAGGTCGACCTCCTGCATCATGCGGCGGCGATCTTTCCGCTCAAGAATCCGGCACTGGTCACCATCCCGCTGTCCTTCCTCACTGGCATCGTGGTGTCGTTGCTGAAGCCGGATGCCGATGGACCGGCGCGCTACGCCGCTATGGAGCGTCGCCTGCTTCTGGGGGCGGACTAGTCAATTCGTCCCCGGCTGCTCGGCAAACATTGCCGAACGGAGCGTGGGGCGAGGGTCGTTTTCGTCCACTGCGCGCGACTATTGTTCTGCAACTCATTACACTGCAACATATTAGCGCTTTCTCATTTGACCGCGTGACCAGCGGCGTCGCAATGGCACGATCGTTGCATTTGCAGGCCCTCGACACTCGCCAGTGCGGCGATTGTTGGTCGTGACGTTCCATCCGGAATCGCGCGGCCCATTGGTGCGCCAACCCCAGTCTGTTCATGCTCGATCGCCTCGCCACCCGTGCCATGTTCTGGTGCGCACTCGCGGTTTTCGCCGTTGCCGGCGGACTTCTGTCCGTGGGCGGCGATGTGCCGTTGGTGCTCGCCGCATCGGCACAGTCGATGCCTGGCGCGACGCTGGCCATGGCGCTGCCCTCCTTCAGCAACGCCGCGCCGTTCCTTTCGTTTTCGGCATTTGCCATGGCGATTGCCGGATGGAGTCTGCTCCGGCGCGCGCTGACACATTCCAACCGTGAGACGCCGGACGATCGTGCGCGCCAACTGCAAGTGGCCATGCACGTCAATGCCGAAAGCATGTTCCTCTTGCGTGCCATTCGCGAGCGCTCCGGCGAGGTCTCCGATTTCGAGATTCGCGCCGTGAATCCGAGTGGAGCGCGGCTCATTCGCGCGAATCAGGATCTCGTCATTGGACGCCGACTGAAACGCGACTTCCCGGCCTCGGTGCACGAACCGCTGTTTGCGCAGTATCTCGCGGCCATGGACTCACATACGCCGATGATGGAGGAAGTTCGCGTCAGTCGCCGACAGTTCGCCGCCGGCTGGCTGTATCATCAGGCCGTGCCGACTGGCGACGGCGTAGCCGTCACGCTGCGCGATATCTCTGTCCGCAAGCGTGAAGAGATCCGACTGCGTCGCGCGTCACTCACCGACGACCTGACGCACCTGTACAATCGGCGCGGGTTCCTGACGCTGGCCGATCAGCAGCTACGGCTGGCCCGACGTCAGAACAAGGACGCGGTGCTGATGTATGTCGACATGGACGACTTCAAGCAGCTCAATGATGAGTACGGGCACGCAGAAGGCGATCGAGCGCTGACGGCGGTTGCGCGTCTGCTGCGTCGTGCGGTCCGCGAGTGCGACGTCGTCGCTCGTCTTGGTGGAGACGAATTCACGATCATGGCGCTCGATGCCGATCGCGCGGCCGCGCGCAGCATTCAGCGCCGGATCGAGGAGCGCATGGCGTTGCTCAACGCGTCGGGCGAACTGGCGGCCCCGCTCTCGCTGACCATCGGACACACACGGGTGCGTCCAACCGACGAAGCGTCGCTGGCCGAATTGTTGGCGCGCGCCGACACGCTGCTGTACGCGCGCAAACGGCGCCGGAAGCTGACCGCGACCGCGACAGCGCGCGCAGCCGCTCGCGGTCGTGCCGCCGATGCGCCGCTCGCCCGTCCGCCCGTCTCAGCGCCGACGCTGGTGGCACCGTCCTCGCGCACCGCCCCATCGTACAACACGACGCGCGTCGCCTGAAGCCGTCAGCTCGATGGGGCGCGCACTACCAATCTGACGACGGCGCGGATTCCCCGTCTTCCGGAGCGCCCTCGATCAGTCGTCGCCACCACGGCCGAGCATCTTCGGCACGACGAAGCGTCCGCACGAGCTGACGCCAGGCGATGCGCATTTCGATCGCATCGCCGAAGCGGTCCTCCACACGCGGTGCCAGCCCGCGCCGAAACCAGTCCGTCAATGCCTCCGCGAAACCGTCCGCTGTCAGACGCGCCGGCAGCGTGTCGGACAATTGCTGCGCCAGAATCGCTTCACCAGAGCCTTCCCCGAACGGTGGCTTGCCGGTGAGTACGAAGTACACAATGCTCGCCAACGCATAACAGTCGGTTGCCGGCCCCTGTGCCTCGCCCAGCAATTGCTCCGGTGCCGCGAATGACGGCGTGCCAGACGAACCGGCGCGCTCATCACCAAGGGCGTACGCGATGCCGAAGTCGCCGATGCGCCAGCGACGATATCGGTCGATCAGGATATTCTCGGGCTTGAGATCGCGGTGAATGATCCCGCTTGAATGCGCGGCAATCAGCGCCTCAAGAATTTCGTCGACGGGTTGCGCGATCTCCTCAATCGGACGCGGACCACTGCGTGCGAGCAAACTGGCCACCGAGCCACCTTCGGCCAGTTCCATCGTATACCACGCAACATCGCCACGACTGTCGCTGTCATAAATCGGCACGATCGCCGGGTGCGCCAACTGCGCCGCCAGGCGCGCTTCACGACGAAAGCGCGCAACCGCCACGTCGTCCTTGGCAATGTGCGGATGCAGGACTTTGATGGCGACTTCGCGGGAGAGCGACAGGTCGCGCGCGCGCCAGACGCTACCGAACATGCCCCGGCCAAGGGGGGCGAGGATCTCGTAGTCATCGCCGGTGGCCCACCGCAATCGCGCTTCGGGTGAGTCCAGCGAGGGAGGAAGCTCGTCACCTTCCGGCGCGATGTAGACCGGACGCACCGACACGTGCCGATCCATGTCACGCAGCAGCGCGGTAATGGAGGGATAGCGTGCGCTCGGATCGACCAGGAGCGCGCGTTCAAGCACCGCCGCAAGCGCCTGAGGACAATCCGCGCGCAGCAACGAGAGTGGTGGCGCACCGCGCACCGGTGGTGTCTCCCCCGTCAGCATGGTGAACAGCATTGCCGCGAGCTGCCATTGGTCAGACAGCGGTGTCGGAAGCCAGGGACTGTCCGTCCATTCAGGCGGCGTCGTACTGTGTGTGGTTTCCGGTTGCAGATCGATGGGCAGGTGCTCCTTGGGCAGGACCCATTCCCAACCCAGCAACCACAAGCGACCACCCGGCGTCAGCCAGACGGTGTCGGCGGAAATGGCGCCGTGGGCGACGCCGGTGTCATGCAGATATGCGAGAGTGCTGCCCGCTTCACGCAACACTTGCATCGCAAACGGAATCTCTTCAGGACCAAGGCGGCTGACACGCGACCGCACGGTTTCGCCGCTGATCCACCGTCGCAGATATCCCGGTCCCCGACGACTCTCCGAATAGGACGCCCAGTAGTGGTACGTCGTGGGCACCGACGGATGGCTCCGGTGCGCCAGCGCGCGCGCTTCGCGCTGCAACCACTCGTCGTGCTCGGCGTTTGGCGCACTTACCAACGACAAGGACCGCCCCAGCGCGTCGATCACTTCCTGATAATGGCGGTGTTGTCGGAACAACCCTTCGCTGCCCCACGACCATCCGGGCGGCAAGACCCAGGACGAAAGATGCGGCGGCGGCGATGGCGTGTCGCGACTCGCCTCGTGGTGAGAATCCAAAGACATGCCGAATTTTAACAGGGTGCCGTGATCCGCTGCTGACGAGCTTCGGCGTTCATGGCGCGCGCAACAACATGCGCACCACGGTGCCGGCGTCCGCGCTGCTCTCGAGTGCAATTCGCCCTCCCCAGCCCTCGATGAGACGGCGACTGATGGCGAGGCCAAGACCGCTGCCGCTGGTGCGGGTGGAGAAGTGCGGTTCGAACACCTGGGGCAGCACGTCGGCGGCTATGCCCTGCCCGTCGTCACGGACGTTCACGGCGACACCATCAGGCACCGCGCGAATCGTGACAACCACGTGCTGCGCCTGGGCAAGACGCGCGTTCTCCAGGAGGTTGAGCAGGACTTCCTTCAGCTCGTCGCGCTGTCCCAGCACCATGAATGGTTGATCGTCGGGCAACGCGTCCAGCGTCCACTGCACGTCGCTGTCGCCAAGCCGTTCGAGCGCCAGCACATCCTGCACCGCCGCGCGCATGTCCACCGCACTGGCCGGCGCGCGTTGGTCCGGCGCCATGCCATATCGGCTGAAGGCGCGCGCAATCTCGTCGAGATGATCAATCTCAGCGAGAATCCGGGAGACATTCGCATCGAGAATGGCGCTGAAGTCCCCTCGACCGTCGCGGAATGCGCGACGCAGATGCTGCACGCCCAGACGAATTGGCGTCAGTGGATTCTTGATTTCGTGTGCCACCTGTCTGGCCATCTCGCCCCACGCGAGCACCCGTTGCGCCGAGGCCAGTTCGGTGATGTCGTCAACCGTGAGCACCGCACCACTGGGCAGACGGGTGAGTCGTCCACGCAGTTGACGCCCCGCCACAAATTGATCGAACGCCTCCTCATCGGCATCCGTGGAGAGAAATCTGAGGCACTGCTCCGTCACCTTTGACACGGCGACCGGCAGCGATCGAATGGACGCCCCAGGCAGTCGCAGCGGCGCGCCAAGCAATTGCTCGGCGCGCGGATTCGCGATCAGGATATCGCCATCGGCGCGCATGGCCACCACACCGCTGGCTACGTGCTGCAACACCGCCGCCGTACGACGTTGCGCCGCTTCGAGCGCCGCGCGACTGGTGGACAGGTCTTCTCCCATGCGTTCAAAGGCCCGATACACCGGCGCAAACTCGGAGGCTGGCGCGCTGCCCAACGTGCGCGCCTCGCGTCCCGCCGCGATGGAAAGCGCGGCTTCGCGCAGCGCGCCCACCGGTCGGGAGAGCGCGCGAGCGGCCACGCCGCTGGACCAGACGGCCGCGAGGGCACCGAGTGCCAGCGTGAACAGCAGCAGTACTCCGAGATCTTCACGACGCGCGTCCAGTGCAAACTCGTCACCTCGTGCCGGTGTGACGACCACCGATTCGTCCGATGACGGGGTGACCCGGCGATAGCCTATCAGCGCCTGCATCGCGCCGATGGGCATACGTCGTGTGGTGAATACATCGTCGTCGCCAAAGTCGCTGTCGTCGAGCGAAACTGGCAGGAGGCGTCCCAGTGGCGCCAGCGCTTGCAGCAGTGTGTCGCTCGCCGCCTCAAGTTGCGCCGCGTGATACAGGAAGAGGGGCGATCCCACACTCGCGGCCGTGGCCGCAAGTTCGCGACGTGTGACGTCACTGGCCGCGGTACGGAGCGCTTCGCGCACCAACAGTTCACGCGCGGCGCGATCGTCATCCTGCAGGCGATACCACGCGTTGGCCGCGAACAAGCTGGCCGGCGCCACAAAGAACGCCAGCAGGGTCACACTCAACCGCACGCGATACGACCGGCGCACGCGAGCGCGCCGGACACGCAACCAGCGACCGAACGCGCCGTCCGCCATCGCACTCGCGCCCCACAGCAACAACACCGCCGCGACGTCCAGCAATACGAGCAACGCACCGCGTGGCACCAGCGCGTCGAGGCCCCGCAAGTCGACCTCGACATGCACCAACCGCGATTCTCCGCCGCCGGTGGCCACGCCGTCGCCGTGCATCACGTCGCCACGACGACGCCACTGCAGCGTGCGGGAGGTGACGTCGCGCGGCGGCGCGCCCGCCAACGTCATTCGGTAGGGCGGCTCGCTCGCCGGCGCACTGGCGATGCCGGTCAACGCGGCCAGCGGATCGGTCGGCAACAACCGTGTGCGCGGTGGCACGGCGACCGTGATGACACTGCGGTCCGTCAACGGCACAGCGGCGATAAGCATACTGGTTGGTCCATCCTCGACCGCCCGGATCTCGATGGCACCGCTGGTGCGCGCCATGGCGGCAATGATGACCTGCGCGCCGATCGAATCCGCCACCGGCGCCAAACGCAGATCGATGGTGGGAACGCCTGGCGTCAGCGTATCCCAACGCGCGAGCCGAGCAGGATACCCGGCTTGCGCGAGTTCGCTGGCCGCGTACCGTCGCAGCAAGGCCTCACTGCTCATCGTGCTGGCGGGATCGGTCGAGAGGGTCGACGCGAATCGCTCCATCAGCCGAAACGCGTTGTCGTCGACTGCCGACAATCGCGTCAGGTCGTGTTGCGCGAGCGACATGCGGGCGCGCACGGTAGCGCCCCACGTCAACGTCACCGCGCCAGCGCCGGCAATCACTGCCGCACCCATTACCAGCGCCGCGCCGCGCCGCGTCAGTGCCAGCGCACCGATCGATGCTCCCCACAACACAGGATACCATCCCGGCCATGCGCCTGGCGCGCGCCACAGAATCGGCGCCAAGACCGCGGCCAGAATGGCCAACGACGGTGCCGTCATCGGCGGCAACCCGCGCCGTGTCCCAAGCGTGGTTCGCCCCGCCGCGGCACCGACATGCAGGATAGAAGCGCCGGCCAACGCGATCGCAAGTTGCCAGGCAATCCAGAGCGTAAGACTCACGCCGTTTGCCGGGAGGGCGATACCGCGCGCCAGATCACGCAGAACAAACGGGCCAAGCGTCGCGCTCACCAGCACCAGTGCCGCTGCCAGTGCGCGCCATCGGGTGAGACGTACCACGCGGCCGCTACGCAATGCGAGAAAGAGCAGCGCAAGTCCGAGCGCCGTCGTGATCACCAGCGAGGCCACATTCGCCGTCCACGGCCCGCCCATCGCGGCGAAATAACTGGAGGCGTCAAACAACACCGACACGTTGGACAAGGCACTCAGCGGCGCCACCGCAATCGCCAGCAGCAGTGCGGCCGTCACGCCCATCCGATGCACAGTGCGCGCGGGGCGACGCCAACTGGCCACAAGCATCAGCAGGACCGCCAGCGCGAGCGGCACGGCGGTGCGTGCGCGCGCGCGCTGCAGCAACGCCAGTTGCGTCTCGCCCTCAGTGCGCCCAACGGCGCGCACACGCGCCAGCCGTCGAACGCCATCGGGTACCACAATCACGGTGGTCCCGTCGTCCACGCGCGACGAATCCGGCGACTCGACAATGGTGCGCGCCACGTCGGGGGATTGCGTCAGCGCCTGCGCAAAACGATCGGCCGGAGGTATCGCCGAAATCAGGGCGACCGCCACCACCTGCACCGTGCCGTCCGGCGTCGATGCGCGTGCGACCAGCGACGAATAGAATGGACCTTCGACAAACCGAATCCCATTCGCCCCCGCTGGCGCCACGATGGTACGCAGTTGTCCGGCCCGCGCAATCAACTGCGTTCCGCGGAAGACGAGCAACGCCGACTCCACGCTCGATACCAGCGGTGGAGCGAGGCGCACCTCGGCGGACGGCGCTTGCGCCGTGAGTCTCGCCATAACGTCGGCGTCCGCGGCGACGCGCGTGGCCTCGTCGGTCAAGCGACTGGCAACTGCCGTGAGCTCACCGGCGACTCGCGTGGCACGCGCCTCACGTTCAGACCGTGACCACCGGCTCCAATCGCGCGCGGCCGTGCGCAGTGTCAGCGTGTCACCCAATGCCAGCGCTGACGACACCGCGAACAACACGGTCGCACCGATCGCCCACACTCTGGGACGACGCAGCGTGCGCGAAAATACAGCCGCCAGCGCGGTGGCCAGCGCGGCGATGATCAACGCGATCCATCCGGGGCTGCGTTGCCATGTCACCAGCGCCAGCACCGCGACCGAGGCACTCGCCACCCAAAACAGCGGCCATCGCTCCGTCGGGTCCGTCCGGGGCGTGTCGGTCGTGAGGGTGGGCACAACGGCGTCGTCGGCAGACATGGCCCCACAATACCCCGACCGCACGTCGAAGGCGAAGGGCAGGCTGACTTCGACTATCTTTACTGGATGCGTCCGACCCGACTTCTCGGCATCTCCGGGCTACTGCTGCTGCCCTCCCTCGGCGTCGGCGTGTTGTCCGCGAGCAGCGCGTTTGCTCGGGGTCAGCAAGCCGAGCGTCTGGATGTCGGCAGCTTTACCCTGTTTGTGAATGAACAGCGCGCTGGTCGGGAACAGTTCTCCATGCACCGCTTGGCTGGAGGCGACGGTGCCATGCTGGAATTGCGCGCAGAATCGGCCATTGGGGACCGGCGGGCAGCCGTTCGACTGGAAACCGACTCGGTTGGCACGCCGATGCGCTATTCAGTGGAAGAGCGGACGGGTTCGACCGTCACCCTGCGCCTGGGCGGCCAGCGGGTTCGCGGTCGCTTCGCAACGCTCGCGCGCAGCACTACCGGCGAGTCAGCGCGGGAGTACTTACTTGCCCCCGGTGCCCTGGTCCTTGAGGACAACGGCGTCTTGCAGTACGCGCTATTGATCCGAAACCGGACAACCGTACGCGGCGACTCCGTTGTCATACCGGTGCTGACGCCCATCGCCAATCGGCAGGGCTCCGCGCGTCTCTCGCTATTGGCCGACAACGACACCGTGGTGATCGCCGGATCGAGACGCGTGGCGCTCCGGTGGGAGGTGGTAACGAGCGACCGCGAGTTACGCCTCATTTGGGCGGATGCTGATGGACGATTGCTGCGCATTCAGATCCCCGCACGAGGGTTCAACGCCCTGCGCGATGACGTACCACGATGACCGACATTGCGGTTGAAACCGTGCCATCAAGGGCACCGTACGGCCCCCTGTCCATGACCTCCTCTCGCCCCGTAATCATGCGTATTCACGCCCTCGCGATCGCGCTGGCCTCATTTGTTGGTGCACTGGCCACCTCGCCCTTGGGGGCGCAGGCCACCCCGACCGCCGGTGGTGTTCTGACGCTCGCCGATGCCATTGCGCTGTCGCGCCGAAACAATCCCGTCTTGCAGAATTCCCTCAACGCGCGGCGAACGGCGTCCGCCGAGGTGCGAGCCGCGAACGGTGCGTTGCTCCCGAGCGTCAACAGCAGCTTCAGCACCGGATATCGCGAAGGACGCCAGCAGTTCTTTGGCGGTCAGGCGTTCGGTTCCACCAACGACCAGTTGTCGAGCGACATTGGCGGCTCGGCGAGCCTGAACGTCTCGATGGCCACACTCAGTGATCGTCGCGCAGCGAAGGCCGGTCAGGAAGCGACGGAAGCCGACATCGCGGCCGCCGAGCAGCGTGTCAAGAACGACGTGACCACGCAATATCTGACCGCTCTGCAGGCGCAGGCCCGTGCCGCACTGCAGGACACGCTGGTCGCCACGACGGTCGTGCAACTGCAACTCGCGCAGGCGCGACTCCAGGTGGGTTCCGGCACACAGCTCGATGTGCAGCGCGCCGAAGTGGCCGCGGGCCGGCAGCGCGTGGCCGCGCTCAACCAGCGCAATCAGGCGGCCATCGAGATTGTGCGTCTGTTCCAGCAGATCGGTATCGAACCGACGGCGGGCGCCCGGCTCGACGCCAACTTGCCGCCCACGCCGGCGCTGGATATGGCGTCCATTCTGGATCGGGCGCGAAAGTCCAATCCCCAGATCGAAGCACTCCGGGCGCGCGAAGAAGTCGCCATGCGCAATGTGTCGTCGGCGCGCAGCGCGTATCTCCCATCCTTGTCCTTGCAGGCCAGCTTGTCGGCGTTCACCCAGCGCTACACCAATACCGGCTTGTTGATTTCACAAGGCCAGGCCAGCGCACTTTCGTCGAAGGCCGGCTGCATTCGTTCCGAAGAAGTCCGCGCCGCGGTGGGCCTCACGAACAATCTGGCCGCGTGCAACTCCATTGCGTTCACCGCCGAATCCGAGAAGGCCATCAAGGACGCCCAGGCCCAGTATCCGTTCGATTTTACGCGCAACCCGTACAGTCTCTCGGCATCGCTCTCGTTGCCGATCTTCAACGGCTTCCGCCGCGAACAGCAGATTGAGCAGGCCAACGTATCGCGTCGCAACGTGCAGAACGACCTGCGTGGGCAGGAGCTCCGCGTGGTCGCCGATGTGACGGCCGCTTTCATGTCACTCACCGCGGCGCAACAAACGGTGGCGTTGCAGGAGCAGAACGTGCAAACCGCGCGCACCGCGTTGGCGCTCGCGTCAGAACGCTATCGCGTGGGATTGGCCAGTATCGTTGATTTGCAAACGGCTCGCGGCGACTACGAGGGCGCCGAGACCGATCGCATCACGGCGATCTACGATGTACAACGGGCGTTCACGACGCTCGAAGCGGCCGTTGGCCGTCCTCTTCGCTAACCGGAATCGTACATGAAAAATTCGGCAAAGATTGCCATAGCAGTCGTCGTAGTCGGGGCCATCAGTGGTCTTGGTTACATGAGTTGGAAGAAGGGCCAGACCACCGCGGTCCAGAACGGCGCCTTCGTGATGGCCATGCGCATGAAGGGCGAGACGCTGCCGGAGATCACCGGCTTCCTGCACGCCA
>JBEBIR010000050.1:0-13128 GCA_040080315.1 Gemmatimonas sp. | reverse complement strand
TTTTGCGGAACTCGACCATTTTTCTGTACAATAAGCCGCTTTAGCGAGCACGACAGTAAAGACCTCGACCGAATCCTCCATGGCTGCCCCGATCAATCCTCGCTCCGTCGCCCTTCGCGAGATCACGCAACGACCCGTTCGCATCACCGTTCGTCCGGAAGAGAATGGCGTCCAACTACCCACCAGCACCTGGTTCGGCTGCAACACGCTCAGTTTGCGTCAGATGCGCGCGAAGTTGCCCGCGTCCGTGTACGAGAAGCTCGCGGCATCCATCCGGCTCGGAAAGAAACTCGACAGCGATATCGCACCGACGGTCGCCCAGATCATCAAGGAGTGGGCGACCTCGCGCGGCGTGACACACTTCACGCACTGGTTTCAACCGCAAACCGGGCTGACGGCGGAGAAGCATGACGCGTTCCTGAACTTTGACGAGAACAAGGTTCCGATCGAGTCCTTCACCGGCGAGCAACTGATTCAGTCAGAGCCCGACGCCTCCAGCTTCCCGTCGGGCGGACTGCGTGCGACGTGGGAAGCGCGCGGCTACACGGCATGGAATCCGGCGTCGCCCGTCTTCATCAGCGAGACCGGCGGCACCAAGTACCTCTGCGTTCCGTCGGTATTCATCGGCTACAACGGCGAAGCGCTCGACGAGATGACGCCGCTGCTGCGAAGCTCCGATGTGCTGTCCCACAAGGCCATGGAGCTGCTTGAACTCATCGGTGACCGAGGGGTGCTTCGGGTCAACACCACGCTCGGTGTGGAGCAGGAGTTCTTCCTGATCGACCGCGCGCACTTTGCGCTGCGTCCCGATCTGATCATGGCCAATCGCTCGCTGGTCGGCGCGCCGCCACCACGCGGCCAACAGCTCGAGGACCACTACTTCGGCGGCATCCCGGAGCGCGTGCAGGCCTGCTTCAGTGAGGTCGAACTCGAGCTCTACAAGCTTGGCGTGCCCGTTGTCACGCGCCATAACGAAGTCGCCCCCTCACAGTTCGAGATGGCGCCGATCTTTGAGGACTCTGACATCGCGGTGGATCACAACCACCTTGTCATGAGCATTCTGCGCAAGATCGCGCTGCGTCACGGGCTGCAAGCCATCGTGCACGAGAAGCCGTTTGCCGGCATCAACGGATCGGGCAAGCACTGCAATTGGTCGATGGCCATCATTGCCGACAATGCGCTCGACGGTGCCAACCTGCTCAAGCCCGGCAAGACGCCGCACCAGAACCTGCGATTCCTCCTGTTTCTTGGCGCCATCCTGAAGGGCGTGCATAAACACGCCGGCTTGCTGCGCGCCGGTATCGCCACCAGCGGGAACGAGCACCGTCTGGGCGCAAACGAAGCGCCGCCGGCGATCATCTCCGCTTTCCTGGGCAAGGGACTGACCCAGGTCATCGAAGACATTGCGTCGGGAAAGACGTCGCCGACAAACGCCGAGCAAGCGATGCTGAAACTGGGTGTGGCGAAGTTGCCCGAGGTTGAACAGGACAATACCGATCGCAATCGCACGTCGCCTTTCGCGTTCACCGGTTCCAAGTTCGAGTTCCGCGCCGTCGGTGGCTCACAGAGCATCGCGTTCCCGGTGATGCTGCTGCAGGCTGCCGTGGCCGAGGCCATTGCGGAGATGACCGAGTCACTGCGCAAGGAACTGAAGACGGCGAAGAGCACGGGTGAGGCGGTCCTGAAGGTGGTTCGCGCGGCATTCAAGGCCACCACCGCCGTGCGTTTCGAGGGAAACAACTATTCCGACGAGTGGGTCGTTGAGGCCGAGAAGCGCGGGCTGCTCAACCTCCGTCGTACGCCCGAAGCCCTGATGCAACTGACGACGAAGGACGCCAAGGCGCTGTTCAAGTCCACCGGCATTCTCACGGACATCGAGTTGGAGAGTCGCTATCACGTGCGGCTTGAGCGCTACGTCAAGGACATCCTGATCGAGCTGCACACCCTGCAGCAGATTGTCGATACGCAGATTTTGCCCGCCTCGTACGCGTACGTGGGGCAGATTGCGCACGCGGCAGGTCAGGGTGCGGCGGCGGGCATCAACATGCAGCCGCTTGTTGATGCGGCGAACGCCACCACCAAGTTGATCACCACGCTGCAGAAAAAGCGCGCGGAACTGGTCAAGGCCATAGCCAAGGCCGAGGGCCTGCACGACGATCTGGCGGCACAGGGTGCGTACCTGACGGCGACCTGCTGCAACACAATGAGCGATGTGCGCGACGCGGCGGACGCGCTGGAGTTGTCGGTCGGCGATGAATTCTGGCCGGTGCCGCGCTATCGGGAGATGCTGTTCCCGGTGTGACATCACGGTGCGGTTGAAAAGCGTTGATCGCGAAAGGGAGTCACCGACTGGTGCTCCCTTTCGTGTATCAGCCCAACGCTTCCGCAAACATCGCCACGAGGGTTGTCAATCAGCCTGCGGCCGTGACTCGCTTTCCAGCAGTGCCGCCTTTCGCTCGAGTCCCCAGCGGTACCCGCCCAACGCCCCGTCGCTGCGCAGCACGCGGTGACACGGGACAACCACGGCCGTGGGATTCGCGCCGCACGCCGATCCAACGGCGCGCACGGCACCGGGCGAGCCGACTCGCCGCGCCAGCTCAGCGTAGGTGATGGTCTCGCCTCGCGGGATGCGGGTGAGTTCTCGCCACACGCGCTGTTGGAACGCCGTGCCGCGAAGGTCGAGCGGGAGGGGCGAGGCGAGCGCCGCTCCACTCGCCGCCGTCACCACCGCGCGTGCTACATCACCTACCATCGCGTCGTCGGCGATCAGCGTCGCGGCATGTAGTTCATCACGCAGTGTGGCTTCCAGAACCGCCGGGTCATCTCCCAGGATGACGCGACACACGCCGCGCGATGTCATGGCCACCAAGGCATGTCCCAATGCGCAGACGACAACCGTGTAGAACACCGTTTCACGCGGTGCGCCGCGACGATACGCACCCGGTGGCATCCCCAGATGCTGTTCCGATGCGGCGTACGCCCGCGGGAGTGAGTCGAACCCTGCATCGAACGCCGCGCGAGACACGGACGCACCTGATTGCAACCCGAGTCGCAGCCGTTCGGCACGTCGCGCCACCTGCCACTCCTGCGGCGAGCAGCCGACCAGCCGGGTGAACTGTCGCTGCAGGTGTGCCCGACTGAGTCCACTGACCGCCGCAAGCTCATTGAGCGCGATCGCCCCGTCGTGGGTATCGAGAAACATCAGCGCGCGCACAATGGCCGTCGTCGCGGCGTCGCCGGCGGCGCCCTCGGGCAGGCAGCGTTTGCACGCGCGATAGCCGGCGGAGCGCGCCGACGCGGCGTCCGGATAGAACGCGACCCGATCAACGCGCGGGCGACGCGACGGGCACGAAGGGCGACAGAAGATTCGCGTCGACGAAACGGCGAAGACGAACGCGCCATCCCATGCCCGGTCGCGATCGAGCACCGCGCGCCATCGCGGATCCGGCTCGGATTGAAGGGAAGGTTCGATGGATGGGGCCGGAGCGAAGGTCGGATACGCTGCAGTGGTTGTCATGGAAGATACGATGTCACGGACGTCTCGGCGCGGCGACACGCATCGTGCGGCCAAACGAAGGCGGCGTGCGATACTGGCGCCGGCAGGCGCCAGACTGCATGCTCAATTCGAACACGGGTGACGAACGTCGGACGTGGAGGCCTTCATGGGACGTCAGAGTCAGGAAGCGCGCCTTCAAGCGTTGCTCAGCGAATGGCCGGGACTCATGGCGACGCCGCACCATCTTGGCGGTGTCGAGTTTCGTGTGGGCCGTCGGGAAGTCGGGCACGTGCATCCCAACGGCACGCTCGACGTGCCCTTCCCCGTGCGCATGCGACGTGAACTCGTGGCCGCCGGTCGCGCGGAGGCACACCACATGCTCCCGCACTCCGGCTGGGTGACATTCCGAATTCGCAACGAACATGATTTGCCGGCGGCGATCGCGCTGTTGCGCATGAACTATGATCGACTGCTCGGTGCGCACGCGCGAACGAACGTGAGTCCCATCGTTGGGAAGGTGACGATGGTGCGTGGTCGCGGCGAAGAAGACCTGGCGATTTGAGCGTGGCGAACACCGCACAGTATCCATCGCCATGCCGCAGCGCCTTGCCCAACGTGTCGCCCTTTTGACCTTACCAGACTCCCGCCGATGACACCTCCGCCGCGCCCATCGAAGTTCCGCCACCTCGCGATCGCACCGTATTGGACTGCAGCGATTGTCATGATGCCGTCCGCACTCGCTGCGCAGGATCGCGTGCGAACGATGCCCGGCTTCGATCAGTATCAGAAGATGAGCGGTCAAATGGCCGGCGCCATGACGTCCGGTGCCCTGAACGGCTCGTGGAGTACCGACGGGAAGGGATTCGAGTACGTGCGCGATGGCAAGCGCTGGCGCTTCGATGTCGCTACGCGTCGAACAGACTCTGTCGGGATCCCCGCGCCAACGGCAGGGCGAGGAGTGGGCGGCGGGCCCGCGCGCGGCCGTCAACAGGCCTCGTCGGTGTCACCGGACAGCACACACAAAGCGTTCTATCGTGATCGCAACCTGTATGTGAGTGAGGCATCGGGTGCCAACGAAGTGGCCATTACCACTGATGGCAGCGAGGCCAAGCGCATCAAGTACGGCACGGCGTCATGGGTATATGGTGAAGAACTCGGACAGACCACAGCCATGTGGTGGAATCCGACCGGCACAAAGATCGCGTACTTCCGATTCGATGAGATGCCCGTCAAGGATTATTTCCTGGGCATGGATCAGACCAAAGTCCAGGCGGCGCTCGATGTGGAAGCGTACCCCAAGGCGGGCGCGCCGAATCCCATCGTCGATCTGTTCGTGTACGATCTCGCCACGCGGCAGACCACCCGCATCGACGTGCGCAACGGCCAGCCGTTCAACAACGATGTGATCGGACACTACGTGTACGCCGTCCGCTGGTCACCGGACGGTACGATGCTCACGGTGAATCGCACGAACCGGCGTCAGAACGTCATGGAGTTCACTGCCTGCGACCCGTCGGCGGGCTCCTGTCGAGTGGTGGTGCGAGAAGAATGGCCGGCCAGCTGGACGGAGAATCATCCCACCATCCAGTACCTCGCGGACGGCCAGCGTTTTCTCTGGGCGTCGGAACGCACGGGATTCCGGAATTTCTATCTGTACGATCTCAAGGGCACACTGCTCTCGACGATCACGCGTCACCCGTTTGAAGTTGGCAGCGTCGTGAAGATCGACGAGAAGTCCGGTCACCTCTGGTACATGGCGCGCGACGGCGACAATCACATGAAGCTGCAGTTGCATCGCGTCGGTCTCGATGGAAGGAATGACAAACGACTCACCGATCCGGCATTCCATCACACCGTGTCGCTGTCACCAGACGGCAAGTGGTTCGTGGATATCGCGCAGTCGCACGACCAGGCGCCGGTGACGCGGGTGTTCGACAGCAACGGCAAGGTGGTGAGTGAACTCGCCAGAAGCGACCTGTCGAAGTTCGATCAACTCGGTCTCAAGCGCGCCGAACTCTTCACGTACAAGGCCGCTGATGGCGTGACGGACCTGCATGGCCTGTTGTTCAAGCCGTCGACCTTCGATTCCACCAGAAAGTATCCGGTCCTGGTGTCCGTGTATGCGGGTCCGGCCACCAACGGTGCGCGCGAAACGTTTGCCATGCCGAGTGCGCTCACGGAATTTGGATTCATTGTGCTGTCGCTCGATTCGCGGAGTGCCGCAGGTCGCGGCAAGAAGTTTCTTGACGCGATCTATCTGAAAATGGGGACGGTCGAGATCGACGATCAGGCGGCCGGCGTGATGGCGCTGAAGGATCGGCCGTATGTCGATCTCACCCGTGTGGGCATTCACGGCACGTCGTACGGGGGCTACGCGTCGGCACTCGCGCTGCTGCGCCACCCTGACGTCTTTCAGGCCGCCGCGGCGTCGTCGTCAGTGACGGATTGGCGGAACTACGACACGATTTACACTGAGCGCTACATGTGGATTCCGCAGGAGAACAGCCAGGGCTACGACGCCGGCTCGGCCATGAAATACGCCGACAAGCTCAAAGGGCGGCTGATGCTGTATTACGGCACGGCCGACAACAACGTGCATCCGTCGAACACGATGCAACTGATTCAGGCGTTGCAGCGAGCCGGCAAGAGCTTCGACCTGCAAGTGGGCCCCGATGCGGGGCACACCGGCCTCAATCAGATGCGCATGATGGAATTCTTCATCGACAATCTGGTGCTCAAGCCGGCAACCACGCGGGCGATGTAGTCGTAGCTAGGCGCGCGCAACGGACTGCGCGTCGCCCACGCGAATCGGTTCTGCAGGCGCCTGGCCCACGCCAAGCGCCTGCTCCCGTTTCGCCAGCAGTTGCGTCACGAAGCGTTGGCCTTCGGAGATCCGCTCAATCTCGATGGCCACCGCGTCGACTGCCTGTTCCATGCGCTCAAGCCGCGCCGCGCTCTCAAGAACCTGCGGTGCCGGTTTCGGGTGCGCCCAGCGTCGGAGCATGACGCGGGCGGCGGCGAATGCCAGCGGAGCCCAGATGAGAACAATGGAAACGATCGAGATTCCGGTGAGCTGACCAGATGAAAATGGTCCGAACTGTGGTGGCGGAGCCGTTGATGTCTGATCTCCTCGCACGCCCTGCGCCGCCGCCTGCGCGAGTTGCTGACCATTGGCGGCAATGTCGGTCTCCAACTGCATGATGCGCTGGTCGAGCACCGCAATTCGCCCTTCGAGTCCGGCGCGGGCGGCGCCCGCGGGCGAGCTCTTCAGGGCCTCCACCGCTTCTTCGCGGCGACTTGTGGCCGACGTAATCTGATTTGACAGCTCCGTCCGCCGGGCGCGAAGCGCGCCAACATCCAGACGTCCGACCGAGGCAGGCGTGCCGGCAATCACGGGCGGCGCCGCTACGGTGGCAGGCGCCTGCGGGGCCGCGGAGGGCTGAACGACGTCTTGCAGGAGTGTCGGGTTATTGAACATATGGACCGTACGGTCGAGGCTCCGACCGGGATTCGGGACAAGTCGGGCGATCCCCATGGCACGGGGGTCGGTCACTGAACACTATACGATAGCCTTCGACTTCGCCCCCCGTCCTCTGAACACGGATCACTGAGGGTCCGGACATGACCACCATTTCTCCGACACTCGACCTCGCGCAACTGCTCGACGACGCTCGCGGCATGACGCAGCAGGTCATCGCCTGGCGTCGTCACCTGCATCAGCGGCCGGAGGTGGCGTTCCACGAGCACGAGACGGCGCGGTTTGTTCGCGAGGTTCTGGAGGAGATACCGGGGCTGGTGATCAGCCGTCCGACCGAAACCAGTGTCATGGCTCGCCTGATTGGCGTGTCGCCTGGACGCGTGGTGGCCGTACGCGCCGATATGGACGCGCTGCCCATACACGAAGAGAATGACGTCTCGTATCGCTCGCGGGTTGACGGCGCGATGCACGCATGCGGTCATGACGGGCACACCGCCATCGTGCTGGCGCTCGCCGCCGTGCTGGCCCGACACCGCGATCAACTGTCGGGTGAAGTGCGGTTCTTCTTTCAGCACGCCGAAGAACTGGCACCGGGTGGCGCCGAAGAAATGGTACGGCACGGTGTGATGCAGGGCGTGGACACGGTGATCGGCATTCACTTGTGGGCACCCATGGAGGTCGGACGCATCGGCATCGTGTACGGACCGGCGATGGCCGCACCCGACAACTTCCAGTGCACGGTCCTTGGCGAAGGCGGTCATGCGGCCATTCCGCACATGACCGTCGATCCGATTGCGGTGGGCGCGCAGGTCGTCATGGCGCTTCAACACATCGTGGCGCGTCACGTCGACCCGCTCGATCCGGCGGTGGTTTCGGTGACCCAGTTCCATGCCGGCACCACGTTCAATGTGATTCCCAATTCGGCGCAGTTGACCGGCACCTTCCGTACATTCGACGCGGCGTTGCGCGAGCGCATTCCCGCGTTGATGGAGCGGATCATCAAGGGCGTGTGCGATGCGCACGGTGCGCGATATGAGCTCACGATCGAGCGCGGCTATCGACCGGTGATCAATGATCCTGCCGTCTGTGCGCGACTCGAGCAGGTGGTCACCCGCACGTTCGGTCCTGACGTACTGCTGCCCACGCGCCCAACCATGGGTGGTGAGGACTTTTCGGCATATCTCCAGAAGGCGCCGGGCGTGTTTGCCTTTGTCGGTGCGGGAAACGCCTTCGAGGAGATCCTGTTTCCGCATCATCATCCGCGTTTCAATATTGACGAGGCATCGCTCCAGATCGGCTTGCGATACTTGACAGCGGCCACGCTTGATCTGCTGAGCTGACGTGCCATTCCGCCGTCATCATCTGCTGGCGCTCGTTCCCGCGATCGCGATTCTCGGCGCGCCGTGGTTTGCCAACCGTGTTGAACCTCGTCTGCTGGGTATTCCGTTTCTCCTTGCGTGGATCGTGGTGTGGGTGCTGCTCGCGTCGCTGTGCATGTGGGTGATTGGCGTCCTCGATCAACGCGCTGAATGACCTGGTCGCCGGGCACGATTTCGCTCGCGATCCTGGGCGGCACGCTGGTGGTGGCGTTCTGGCTCAGTCTTCGCGGCGCCTCCACCAACATGACTCTCGAACAATGGAGCGTGGGTGGCCGTGGGTTTGGAACCGTCTTCGTGTTCCTGCTGCTGGCCGGCGAGATCTACACGACCTTCACGTTTCTGGGTGGCAGCGGATGGGCATACGGTCGCGGCGCACCGGCCTTCTACATCATTGCCTACGGCTCGGTGGCGTACATCATGTCGTACTGGCTGCTGCCAGCGATCTGGAATCGCGCGACTGCCTGGCAGGTGGTGTCGCAAGCCGAGTACTTCTCGCGCGCGTACAACAGCGAGTGGGTGGGCCGAGTCGTTGGAGTGGTCAGCATCGCCGGACTGATGCCGTATCTGGTGCTTCAGCTCAAAGGGCTGGGTATCATCGTGTCGGAGACATCATACGGAGCGATCAGTGCGAACGCGGCCATCTGGATCGGCACGGTGGCCACCGTGGTGTATGTGACGCTGTCCGGTGTGAAGGGATCGGCCATGACGGCGGCGCTCAAAGATGTGCTGGTGTTGGTGGCCGTGGTGGCATTGGGCATTGCGTTGCCGCACATGTTGCATGGCGGTATTGGACCGATGTTTGCGCGAATTGAGGTGGAGCATCCCGGATTTCTCACGTTGCCCGCATCCGGCCTTTCGCCAAGCTGGTTCGCCAGCACGGTGTTGCTGACGGTGTGCGGGTTTTACATGTGGCCGCACACGTTCGGCAGCGTGTTCACGGCGAAGAGTGCATCGGCCTTTCGGCGCAATGCCGCCCTCATGCCCCTGTATCAGCTCATTCTGTTGTTTGTGTTCTTCATCGGATTCGCGGCCCTCTTGAGTGTTCCCGGACTGACCGGCAGTGATGTCGATCTGGCACTGCTGCGCGTGTCGCGTCTGGCGTTCGGACCGTGGATCGTGGGCCTGATCGGCGCGGCGGGAATGCTGACGGCGTTGGTGCCAGGATCGCTGATTCTCATGAGCACGGCGACGACGCTGTCGCGTATGATACGTCCCGCGGTGCCGGGGCAACGCGATTCGTCCGTCACGATGGCACGATGGCTCGTGCCGGTCGTGGCCGGTGTCGCGCTGGTGTTCACGTTTCGTGGCGGCGACACGCTGGTCGCGTTGCTGCTGATGGCCTATGCGATGGTGACGCAGTTGTTTCCGGCGCTCCTGGCGTCACTGATGCGGACTCGGCGGGTCACCGCCACGGGCGCTATTGCCGGAATCGTGGTGGGCGAGGGCACGGTGGCGGTGATCACGCTCGGCAACGTGAAGCTCGCGACGCTGTTTCCTGCGTGGCCGGCGTCAGTCACGGACCTCAATGTCGGTCTGGTGGCCTTGATCTTGAATGTGATCGCGATGGCTGTGGTGAGCCGATGGCGTCCGACGGACGGCATGCGAGCGGGTCCTGCGCGCTGAAACCCGCACCCGTTCGGGCCGTTAGGACGAGGCAGGCGATCAAACCCTTTGCACGTTTCGGCTGTCGTACACTGACCGCCATGCCTACGCCCTGCTCCCGCCCTTTCGTGCCGTCACATGAGACATTTGAAGCTCGCGGCCCGCATGCTGTTCAAAACGCCCTTCGTGACCGCGGTGGCGGTGGCGTCGCTGGCGCTCGGCATCGGTGCCAACGCGGCCATTTTCTCATTGTTCAACGAGATCCTGCTGCAACCGCTGCCGGTTCCCGAACCCAATCGTCTGGTCAATCTGGCAAACCCGGGTCCCAAGCCCGGATCGCAGAACTGCGGTCAGGCCGGCGGCTGCGATGAAGTGTTCAGCTATGCGATGTTCCGCGACCTTGAGCAGCAGCAGACCGCGTTCACCGGCATCGCCGCGCACTCCGGATTCGGTGCCAATCTCGCCGTGAAGAACGAGCCCGTCACGGGCTCGGGAATGTTTGTTTCGGGATCGTATTTTCCGGTGCTGGGATTGCGCCCTGAGGTTGGACGGCTGCTGAGTCCAGCGGATGACGCCATCATTGGCGCGAACTTCGTCACCGTGCTGGGCTATGAGTTCTGGCAGGAGCGATTTGGCGGTGATCGCAGTGCAGTTGGACAAACCGTCGTGGTGAATGGCAAGACGCTCACCATCATTGGTGTTGCTCCGCGAGGTTTTCGCAGTACGACACTTGGCTCGCGCCCGACGGTGTTCGTGCCCATCAGCATGCGCGAAGTGATCGATCAGCGGCGACCCGCCTTTGAGAATCGACGCTCGTATTGGATCTATCTCTTTGCTCGCCTCAAGCCAGGTGTGTCCATCGACCAGGCGCGCACTTCGCTCAACACGTCCTACAGCCGCATTCTAGCCGGAGTGGAAGCGCCGCTGCAGGAAGGCATGAGCGACAAGACGATGGTGCTGTTCAAGGCGAAAAAGATTACGCTGGAAGCGGGACAGCGGGGACAGAGTGATGTACACCGCGAAGCCAAGACTCCCTTGTTCATGCTGTTCGGCATTACCGGTATCGTCTTGCTCATCGCGTGCGCCAACATCGCCAATCTGTTGCTGGCGCGCGGCGCGGGAAGAGCGATGGAAATGGGCGTGCGCCTCGCGCTGGGCGCGTCACGTCGGCAGTTGCTCGCGCAATTGCTCACCGAGTCGGTTCTATTGGCTACGCTGGGCGGAC
This sequence comes from Gemmatimonas sp., assembly GCA_040080315.1. Classification (GTDB taxonomy): domain Bacteria; phylum Gemmatimonadota; class Gemmatimonadetes; order Gemmatimonadales; family Gemmatimonadaceae; genus Gemmatimonas. Next base: position 1,948 of record JBEBIR010000050.1, on the reverse strand, counting down.
TTGCCAGTCTGCTGGTGGCGCAGTGGACACTGCGGAGCATTGGCGCGCTCCTCCCACCGGAAATCGCTTCGACATTCTCGTTGAGCATCAAGTGGCCGGTGGTGTTCTTCTCGGCCGGTCTGGCGGTCGCCACGGGTCTGGTCTTCGGCATGTTTCCGGCGCTTCATAGCACGCGCGCTGATCTCATCACTGTCATACGCGCCGGTGCGGGGCAGATCACGGGCGGCAAGGCTGCATCGCGTTTTCGCACCGCGCTCGTCACCGTGCAGATTGCCCTGTCGATGATGCTGCTGATCTCAGCCGGACTCTTTCTCAAGAGTCTCGTCAACGTGAGTCGTGTGGAGCTCGGCGTGACCGTCGATCAGGTGGTCACCTTTGGCCTGTCCCCGGAACGCAACGCCTACGATAGCGTCCGTTCGGCCTCGTTGTTCGAGCGTGTCGAGCAGGAGATGGCGGCCATTCCGGGCGTCACGGCCGTGACATCATCGCTCGTGCCGTTGCTGGCCGGCAGCAACTGGGGGACTGACGTGTACGTGCAGGGATTTCCCAGCGGACCTGATGTGGACAACAACTCGCGCTACAACGAGATCGGCTCGAGCTATATGTCCACGCTGGGCGTGCAAATCCTGTCCGGTCGCGAATTCACCAGCGCGGATCGGCTCGGCGCCGGACGTGTCGCGATTGTCAATGAGGCGTTCGCCAAGAAGTTCAACCTCGGCACCGACGCCGTTGGCAAGTTCATAGGGGACGACAGCGCCGATTCGCTCAACATCCAGATCGTCGGTCTGGCGCGCAATGCGAAATATGCCGACGTCAAGGACTCGGTGCCGCCGCTGTTCTTCCGTCCGTGGCGCCAGAACGCGAGCGTGGGATCGATGTACTTCTACGTGAAAACGAGCACCCCGCCCGAGCTGTTCCTGCGCAGTATTGCGGCCACCATGAAGCGGATCGATCCGACGCTCCCCGTGGAGGATCTCAAGACCATGCCGCAGCAGATCCGGGAGAACGTCTTCCTTGATCGCATGATCAGCATTCTCTCCGCCGCGTTTGCCGTGCTGGCGACACTGCTCGCCGGCGTCGGACTGTATGGTGTGCTGGCCTATTCCGTGACACAGCGCACGCGTGAGATCGGCGTTCGTATGGCGCTGGGGGCCAATAGCACTCGCGTCCGCGCGCTCGTCATGAAGCAGATCGGCATCATGCTCATGATCGGCGGGGCCATTGGCGTCGCCGCGGCCTTTGGACTCGGTCGCGCCGCGCAATCGCTACTGTTCGGCCTGCAGGGGCACGATCCGATCGTGTTCGCGCTCGCGGTGGCCCTGCTTGCTGGCGTGGCCGCGCTGGCCGGCTACATTCCCGCGCGCCGCGCGGCGCACGTCGACCCCATGCACGCCCTCCGGTACGACTGACCACTCATGATGGATATTGCACGTCCTCCGAAATCGAAGCGTACACGAAACATCGCGATCGGCGTAGGTGTCGTCGTGGTGCTCGCCGTCACGTACGGGCTCAGCCAGCTCGGCCCGGCCTCGCAGACGATTGACCGCGCCGCCGTGCTCGTGGACACCGTGAAGCGCGGCGACGTGGTTCGCGAGGTGCGCGGCACCGGTGCGCTCGCGCCCGAACGCATTCGCTGGATCACTGCGCAGGCCTCGGCGCGTGTCGAGCGGCTCGCGTCGGAATCCGGCCGAAATGTCGGCGTCAACGAACTCCTGCTCGAACTGTCCAATCCCGACTTGCAGATTCAGACCATGCAGGCCGAGCAGCAAGTGCGACAGGCACAGATCGACCTGCTGAATCTGCGCACGAATCTCAAGGGCGCGCTGCTGTCGCAAGAAGGCATCGTGGCCTCGATGAAGACGTCTTTCATCAGCAGTTCCCAGGAAGCGCGCGCCGCCGACTCGCTGGTGAAATTGGGGCTGGTTCCACCGTTCGAGGCGGCCAATCG